>JAGPUU010000334.1 GCA_018067325.1 Amphritea sp. | reverse complement strand
GTATCATAAGTGTATTCAGCATCTGCCACCCCAAGCTAGATTCTAACCAGCCTGAACTAAACGCTGAAACGGTTACCATGCCGAATATAAGAAACTCATTGGCCGCCTGACTTTTAGCTTTTTCCTCGGTTCTGTATGCAGAGATCACCAACTGGGTCGCGCTGATAAACATAAAGTTCCAACCAACGCCCAGTAAAGCTAAGCCCCCCCAGAAGTGCCACTGGCTCACTCCATTCAGATTGAGGAATATACAAGCCAGCATAAACACAGCACCCAGAACCATCATTGGTAATAAACCAAATCGCCGAATCAGAACCGGCGTAATAAATGAGGGTAGAAACATACCTAATACATGCCACTCAATAACCCAGGCAGCGGTACTGAAATCAAAACCGCAACGGGCCATCGCTACCGGAGTAACCGTCATAATCAGATTCATTACTGCATAACTGATCATGCCGACCGTCGCAGCCACGATAAATACCGGCTGCAGAAGGATATCAAGTATAGGCCGGCTATTATTCATCTCATGGGCCGAATTCACTTTTTGCGGCGCTATCCGAATAAAAGAGAGTAAGACCAATGCAATAACATAGAGAACCGCTAAGCCAACAAAGGCACCGGTAAAAACACTATCATCCAACCAGTCCCGACTACTGATAGCTAGGTTCGGCCCCAAAACAGCTGCGATTACACCCCCCGCCATCACCATGGAGATCGCCCGGCTTTTTTGATCATCCGGACAAGCTTCTACAGCCGCAAAGCGATACAACGTACCAAAACCAATACCGATACCCAGCAAAAAGGTACCCAGGCAGAAGGTAAAAAACTGTGACTGCTGGAGAGCAAAAATACAACAAATGGCACCGACTATGCCAACAGAGTTACCGAGATAGAAGCCATTTTTCCTACCAATGCGCGCCATGATCAAAGAAGCAGGAATAGTCGCACACATAAGACCGACAAATTGCATCGCCACCGGCAGCGTAATTAACCCCGGAGAGGGAGATAGCTGCTGACCAATCAGCGCATTGACCGAGATAAGCAGTACGTTACCGGTTGTCAGTAAAGCCTGACACAGAGATAACAAGATCACATTACGATTCATAAAAATTCCGTCTATTTATCGCCGTTCATAGATTCAGGGGCCGCTCTATTCAGACATCACCCTGCAGCACCGACTTATCAATATAGATCCCACCATCTGCATCTAACACACCGCATTGCGATAGCAGGTGACGGACTCCATTATGTTTAAGGGCGGGTTCAATCGGGTCAAACGCACGCCCCAGGAACGGCAACGACTCAAGCCGGCTTCGCTTCCATCGACATTCATCTGATGCAACCCAGCTTACACCACTGAGACTCAGACTGAGATTATCAAGATAAGCTTTCGAATCGCCGTTCATCCACAGCGCGGTAGCATCCAGATAAAGATAATCTTCAACGTTATACTCTAGGTACTGCTGCCAATAGTCAAAATAAGTACCGCAGCGCTTACCTAGCAAGCTTTTAAAGCGCTCTGCGGCATGTTGATATCGCTGCAGAGCCTCTGACTTGGAACAGATCAGTGTGGTGTATTCACAGGTCTGTTCGCCCTCAAAGCTATACACTTTTTGCAACTGCAGATCACTCTCGTGAAACAGCAGCAACCAGCACAAAGGCAATTGATAACCTGAGCTGGCAAGTAATTTATGATCCCCTGCACTATTAATACTGGAAGGTAATGTTTTATGGCTATGAAGACTGGTTTGTTGAAACATAAAAATCCCTGAAACACTAAGCCCGCAAAACTAAGTTCGAAACACTAGCTCGACATAAAAAGCTATATGACCTAACTCAACGTTGATTACCGCCAGACCCGAAAAAGAATAAACAATTACAAGATGTACACTTTAGACGCGTAATACGAAAATCAGATTACGCAGTTGCAGCAAACGACATTATATCGGCATAAAAACTAAAAGCATCCGATTCTCGACCTTGAGGCACAAACTCTTTGCTATCCGGGTAAATTATTCAGGCATCGCCTCAATCTGTAAGCGATCCTGAGATCCGATACGGATGATCTGCCCCTCCACCGTGGTGAAACTTCTCTCATTCAGCTCAGACTTATGTACCCGATAAAGCTGAGGTTCATTGGTTCCTGGGGATGTCAGGGTAACCTGTAGTAACTGATGGCCATCGACCCAATGATAGATAACATAACCCGAGGTCCCGGCCAGAGACACGAGCAATAGAAGAATCGCAATAAAACGAAAAGATTTATCTGAAGCCTGATTAACATCAACAGGCTTTAAGCGTGGCTGAGAAACAACTCGTCTGCGCTTTAAATAGATATAGGCCGCCAGAATTACCAGCAACGTCAGCACTACTTTAGTTACCATAAACTGTACACCCTCACCCCTTTGGAAGGGCCATTGTCCATAGCCCCGCATAAACTGCAACAGCATAACGGCAAAACTACTCTGATTGCCGATAAATACTCTAAACCCTAACAAGTGGTAGTTTAATCACCCGCTATAGGCATTGCATCAGTAAATCCATGAATTAGCACTTCGCACTGCAACAAAAACCTGTTTTACTTACTGATAGGGAGCAGAATAAATTGTAAGTGGCCGTTACCTGCATCAGGTTTTCACCTACATCTGCTTCAACAACATTATTTAAGGCCAGCTTGTCTCACTTTTTGGCCTTAGCGACATCCCGATAAAAGAGGAATTACAAATGGATGAACTGCACGGTTACTACCTGGAAGATTTGGAAATTGGCATGAGCGCTTCATACGCCAAAACTATTTCTGAATCCGATGTATATACGTTTGCCGGCATCTCTGGGGACAACAATCCAATCCACATCAACAGTGAATATGCAGCCACCACCCCATTCAAAAACCGCATTGTTCACGGTATGTTTTCAGCGGCCCTGATCTCAACGGTTGCAGGCACCCGTCTGCCAGGACCTGGTGCTATCTATATCGATCAGTCAATTAAGTTTAAAGCACCGGTATACATTGGCGATACAGCCAAAGCTACCGGAACCATTGAAGAGATAGATGAGAAACGTCGCCGGGTTAAGATGCGTACTGATGTACATGTCGGCGAGAAGCTGGTTGCTACCGGCTACGGTATCTTTATGGTTGATAAGCGCGGCGCATAACCAATAACATCTTAATCAGCACTACTTAGCTGATACAAAAAAAGCCTGCTTATCGCAGGCTTTTTCAATTATCTAAAGTCAAAAAAAACGTATCAACCGTTATTGGCAGAGAAATCAAGCATACGCTGAAGTGGTCGTCGGGCATCATCAATCAACGACTCATCGACAATAATCTCGCCTGTGCCCTGCTCCAGCGCCTGAAGCACATTCTCAAGCCCATTCATTGCCATCCAGGGACAGTGCGCACAACTTCTGCAAGTAGCCCCAGAACCACCGGTAGGTGCTTCGATGAACTCTTTATCGGGGGCCACCTGACGCATTTTGTAAAAAATAGCCCGATCTGTAGCGACTATAAACTGCTTATTAGGCAGATCACGTGCAGCGTTGATAATCTGCGTCGTTGAACCAACCATATCCGCCAACTCAACAACTGGGTCTGGCGACTCAGGGTGAACCAATACAGCAGCATCTGGATAAACTTTTTTCAGGTCCAGCAGACGCTGCGCTTTAAACTCGTCATGCACTATACAAGCGGCATCCCACATCAGCATCTCAATACCGGTCTGCTTCTGTACGTAGGCACCCAAGTGTTTGTCCGGTGCCCAGATAATCTTTTTACCTTGATCCGCCAGATGCTCAACGACTTTGAGAGCGATACCAGAGGTCACCACCCAGTCCGCTCTCGCCTTAACGGCAGCAGAGGTATTGGCATAAACCACCACCTCATGATCGGGATGGGCATCACAAAAAGCGGTAAATTCATCGGCAGGACAGCCAATATCCAAGGAGCAGTTCGCTTCAAGCGTCGGCATTAGAACCCGTTTCTCAGGATTCAATATCTTTGCCGTTTCACCCATAAATTTCACGCCGGCTACAATCAGCGTTTTCGCTGGATGCGTATTACCAAAGCGGGCCATCTCAAGAGAGTCGGAGACACAGCCACCAGTTTCATCCGCCAGCTCCTGAAGAACCTGGTCGGTATAATAGTGCGCAACCAGACAGGCATCCTTCTCTTTCAGAAGTTGCTTAATACGGTTCTTGTATTCATCCTGCTGCAGTGTATTCAGCTCACCTGGAAGGTGTTCTCTAGCAAAATACTCCTGGACCAGAATACGATCTGACAGCTCTTCTTTATTTAACATCAATAAATATTCTTAATTGGGTAATGAAACAGTAACGGGCTTGAAACGGATAGATATTATACCATCACTGCTTCACTGGAAATGTTAAATCTACGCAAAGAGGGCCAAGCTGCAACAAAAAAGGAGCTGTTTATCAGCTCCTTTTGTCCAGACAGGTAAAAATACCCTAATCACTTACTCCGGGCACATAAGGGGTAGGATCAGAAACTCCCGCATCCTTAAAGCCACTTGCTCTGAGCCGACAACTATCGCAGACACCACAGGCACGGCCCTCGTCATCCGCCTGATAGCAGGAAACGGTCAGACCGTAATCAACGCCCAAACGGATTCCTTCTTGAATTATCTCCGCTTTAGTCAGGTCGATCAGCGGTGTTTCTATGCTGAGTCGCTCGCCTTCGACACCTGTCTTGGTCGCCAGATTAGCCATGTGTTCAAAGGCGGCGATATATTCTGGTCTGCAATCAGGGTAGCCGGAATAATCAACTGCATTCACACCGATAAATATATGTTGCGCATGAAGCACTTCCGCCCATGCCAGCGCCAAAGACATAAAGACGGTATTACGGGCAGGCACATAAGTAACCGGAATCCCCTCCTCTTCATGATCTGGAACCTCGATGCTATTATCAGTCAGTGCTGACCCGCCAAAATCTTCCAGGTTAAGACGCACAATACGGTGCTCTTTCACTTTCAGATCCGCAGCAATTCTCTTCGCTGCAGTAAGCTCAGTCTGAGAGCGCTGACCATAGTCAAAGCTCATCACATAACAGTTAAAACCACGTTCGGAAGCCATCGCCAGCGTAGTCGCTGAATCAAGACCTCCGGATAACAATACGACAGCATTGTTGGAGGGAGTACTCATTTTCAAACCTTAAGGATTATTCGGTTGTTATCGTTTCAAATAGTCGCGCGCCAGATTGGCGGCTGAACTCTCAGGGTAGCGGGAGATGGTATCATTAAACATTTGATCAGCTTTTACCTGATCACCCATCTGATGGTAGATCACACCTAATTTATAAGATGCATCAGCCGCTTTCCGATGTTGAGGAAACATCTGCAATACTCGCTCGAAAGCCGCTTTGGCCGGTTCAAGCTTCTGCTCAGCAAGATTCACTTCGCCTACCCAATAATAAGCATTCGGAAGCCGAACACTCTCTGGATAAAGCTCAATAAACTTATCAAACTCTGCTAACGCAGCAGGAAAGTTTTTCTGTCTTACAAGAGAAAATGCCTGCTGGTAAGCCTGCGCATCGGTCGGCGTACTATCAGCTGCTGGTAACGGCACCGGAGGAGCAACGGTTGCACTCCCTGCGGTAGAGTCACCAACTCCAGTCGGAGAGACAGAAGATGCAGAGCCATCCGTTGACGGGCTTTGCCCGGCAGCTATTCGGCGATCAAGGTCGCGATACCGATCTCGCTGCTGCTGCTCCATCTGCCGAATTTGATATTGCTGCTGCTCAACCATACCGCGAAGTACGCGCATCTCGTCCTGCAACTGCTGCAATAACATAATATCATTACTGCTGCCCTGAAGCGGACCAGAGGTATTGTATATCGACGAGGAGTTAGGGCTGTCTTCTATCTGCAATTCAATCACAGGGACAGGATCCGCTGCAAAGGCACCGGCGCTTGAAAGCACCAGTGCCGCAGCAAGACTAGACGTTTTTCGCATAAATACTAATAACCAATGGCAGATTAGTATTTAAGTTCTACGCGACGGTTCTGAGCCCAAGAACTATTGTTGTGACCCATTACCGCTGGCTTTTCTTCACCGAAACTAACCAGTTCAATCTGGCTGCTTGAAACGCCATTTACTGTCAGTACGCGAGCAACGGCCTGTGCACGGCGCTCACCCAGAGCGATGTTGTACTCACGAGTACCACGCTCATCAGCGTGACCTTCAAGAACAACGTTAGCCGAAGGATTAGCTACCAGGTACTTCGCATGTCCACGCAGAGCTTGAACAGCTTCAGACTTCACCTGAGACGTATCAAAGTCAAAGTAGAAGATAGTTGACAGATTCTTGATATCTTCCATTGAAGTACCGGACATTGAAGTACCAGAAGTCGCTTCAGTAGTAGTCGCCGCAGGTTCGCCGCCCATGCTACCCGTATCTGATGTGTTTGTAGTACTACAACCTGCTGCCCAAACGACCGTCAGAGCCAAAGCAGTGGCCTTGCCAATATTCATAGTACGCATCGAAAACTCCTAATATGTTTTATAAAATTTAATACAAACAGAACCTTAATATTGCTTAAAGTAAAGCTTGCTAAGCCTGATTGCAATAGCCACACCACAATCGGATGGCATTTCTAACTATTTGATTTAACTTTGTACCTTTGAGCAGTCACCTTGTACCTAAGTGCAGTCACTACTCAAATAAATACCGGTTTCAGACACCTTACTGAAATGGCGACCAAGCAGGTTCACGAACATCACCCTCAGAGGAAGGCAAACGAAATTTCACCCGTCCATCCAATGACACAGCAGACAAAACTCCACGTACGCCTTCCTGAGTCGCATATAAAATAATGCTGCCGTTTGGTGCAATAGTCGGAGACTCATCCATAAAGGTTTCCGTCAACAGATCCACACGACCCGTACGAAGGTCCTGAACCGCTATATGGAACGAACCATTGTTCTGGTGCACCATTGCAAGAAAGCGCCCATCTTGGGTCAGACGCCCGCGGGCATTATACTGCCCTTCAAATGTCAGTCGCGTGACATCGCGAGTCGGCAGATAGATTGAATAGATCTGCGGCTGACCACCTCGATCAGAAGTAAAGATCAGCGACTGTCCATCCGGTGACCAGGATGGCTCAGTATCAATACCAAAGTGATGGGTTACACGATTTAGACGACGCTGCTGCAGGTCGAGAATGTAGACCTCTGGATTACCATCCTTCGACAGTACCAGCGCCAGCTTTGTCCCATCAGGCGACCAGGCAGGCGCTCCGTTCAGCCCCCGAAATGACTGAACTTTTTCACGCTTTCCTGTCGCCAGGTACTGGATATACACCGCAGGACGGCCCGATTCAAATGACACATAGGCCAGCTTACTGCCATCCCGTGACCAGGCCGGAGACATGATCGGTTCTTTCGATTCCAGAATTGTGCGAGGATTATGACCATCAGCGTCAGCCAGCATCAGACGATAACGATACACTTTTGGACGCGGCTGCTCAGCGGTGACATAAACGATACGCGTAGAGAAGGCTCCCCGCACACCGGTAAGCGCCTCGAACACTTTATCGCTAATATAGTGACCTACAGCGCGAAGATTTTTCCGGTTTGCCTTAACAACTTCACCAAGAACGCGCTCCTCCTTAAGGATGTCATACAGTTCAAAAGCAACATTTAACTGCCCGTCAGCCTCACTTACCCGGCCAATAACAATAAAATCGCTGCCGCTAATCCGCCAATCCCGGAAATACAGGGAGTCTCTATCCGAAGGAAAGCTCAGCATATTTTCCCGCGGCATCAGCTTAAACATGCCACTGCGGTAAAGATCATCACTGATCACCTGAGCTACATCTTCCGGCAACGCCTGAACACCACTCCAAGCAAAGGGAACAACCGCCACCGGAGTAGGCTCATCCACACCCTGAGTAATCTCAATGGTTAGTTCTGCCCGTGCCAGCAGGCTGAAGAAAAACAAAAAAACAAAAATAAAACTACGTTGCATCACTGATCACCTGCGTAGATCTGACGGAATAAATTCCAGATTAAACTTTCGGTAGTACCTGTCAAACAATACCGGATCCATTTCCTGGAGTTTAGAGAAGCGCCCTACTCGCTTTACCGCGCGAATGGCACTCTCATCAAAATGACTGTTACCACTACCTGTTACTACATAGACATTATCAACTTCACCGGTCGGTAACAGATGCAGCGCCAACAGCACCTTCATACCGTTACGGGCGCTCGGTGGACGACGCCAGCTTTGTTCAATTTCAGCAGCGATATAATCACGGTAACCCGCAACACTCTGCTGATCTTGTTCCGCCTGCATCTCTCGCTCTTCTTCTGCCATTGCAGCGTCTAATTCAGCCTCTCGCTGCGCTTTTTCCTGCTGTTCGGCCGCCTGCTGTTCCTTTTCAACCTGTTGTCGCTCAGCTTCTTTGCGTGCATTTTCCTGGCGCTCTTGCTCCTTACGTTTGGTCTCTTGCTGACGCTTCTTTTCAGCCGCTATCCGTGCCTTCTCTTTCTTCTGAGCTTTATCTTTAAGCGCTTCTTTCTTTTTTAGAGCGTCCCTCTTCTTCGCGTCGGCCTTCTTTTTTGCATCGGCTTTTTTCTTAGCATCCGCCTTCTTTTTTGTATCTAGCTTCTTCTTCGCGTCGGCCTTCTTTTTTGCATCGGCTTTTTTCTTAACCTCTGCTTTTTTGCGGGCATCCTTTTTCTTTTGTGTTTCAGCCTGCTTTGCCTGCTGCGAAGCTTTTACTTGTGTTTTAAGATCAACCATCTGTGCTTTGACATGACGTGGTGTCAGTTGGCGTTGATCCTCAGCATAGCCGAACCAGCTATAAAACAGGGCACTTAGGATCACTGAATGGAGTATCAGTGCAAGCAGTGCAGGTAAGAGGTAACTTCGTAAATTCACAATAACTTACTCTGTTACCAGTCCGACACTTTCAGCACCGGCTTTCTGAAGCAAAGTCATCAACTGAATAACGTGATCGTAATCAACCCCTTTATCACCCCGAACCAGTAAAAGCTTCTTAGGATTACCGTTAAGGATCTTACTGACCCTCTCCTCTACAACTTCTCCGGTCACAGGTGCAAGGGGGTCGCCTCCCACATCAATAAAATACTGACCATCCTTATCAACGGTCACTATCACAGGCTCACTATCCTGGGTATCCACCGGATCGGAGCTGGCCTTTGGCAACTCAACGTCAACACCCTGTGTCAACATAGGTGCTGTAATCATAAAGATAACCAGCAATACCATCATCACATCAATATAGGGTACTACATTGATGTCGGCATTGAGCTTACGCTTCTTTTTTGCTCTGCGAATCATAATATCAGCCTACTACAGATCAGCTAGAAGCATGTACACGTCGGTGCAGCACACTGGAGAATTCATCTGCGAAAGTTTCATAGCTGTTCATCAGCGACTCGGTTTTAGCAGAGAACCGGTTATAGGCAATGACCGCCGGGATTGCTGCAAAAAGGCCAATAGCCGTCGCAATCAGCGCTTCAGATATACCCGGAGCAACCGAAGCCAGCGTTGCCTGATGCACATTAGCCAGCCCACGGAACGAGTTCATAATCCCCCAAACAGTACCAAATAGACCGATATAGGGACTGGTAGACCCCACCGTTGCTAAGAATGGTAGATGTTGCTCAAGTTTTTCTTCTTCCCGCGCCAGCGCCACCCGCATACTCCGCTGAGCACCTTCCATTATGGCATCACGATCAACACCTGATTGTTGACTCATGCGGCTAAACTCTTTCAGACCGGCGCGAAAAATATTCTCAGCACCGTCATCGCTATCCGGGTCGGCATTCACTTCCCGAAACAACTGGCTCAGGTCGACACCGGACCAGAATCGATCTTCAAATTTACGCAACTTTTGTTGCGCCTGACGCAAGATAAAATGACGCTGAAAAATCATTACCCAGGAAACAACTGACGCCATTAGAAGAATCAACATAACCAGTTGAACCACTACACTCGCATTGACGACTAAGCTCCAGATCGACATTTTATCCGGCACGTTTTAACCCCTTCTGTGAAAAGCTGACAAACTGGTTCTGATAGTAGCGAGATCAGCGTTGAAAATCTGCATTTTTCCTGACATAAAATGGTATTAACAGGGATTCAGCACAGCCTGATCAGGCCATATTCGTCGATTGGATGGTTTGCAATCGTTTAAGTTCAATATAACGCAGATAAGAATAAAAAAAACCGCCAGATAGGCGGTTTAATCTTATTAGAAAGGGCTTCAGAAAGAAGCGGCCTTATTGTCTGTACGGTGTAACTCATATTGAGACTGGCAACCAACACATAAGATTGCCACAGGGTTCGCCATAAGACGATTCAGCTCAATCTCCTCGTCGCAACTGTCACAACAGCCATAGCGGCCATCTTCAATTCTCTTAAGCGCATTGCGACACTCAATGATTTCTTCTTCAAGCTGTACAATATGAGACAAAACGGTTTGCTGCCCCACCGCGACATTGACCGCTTCAGCACGATCCAGCACCTCCGACGATGCCACAAGACTCAACTCAGCCTTTTTATCGCTCTGCTCTGCCTCCAGGTCAGCTTGAAGCTGCTCTTCCAGAGACTGTACTTCGCGCTTCAGGGTACTTAGTTGTGAATCACTCAAGCAGCTAGGGTTCATGTTATTCACCTTTTAACGCTTTAAACATTATTGTTTTATGCTTACAGCTTAAAAGTTAAACCCTGAAATCAGTTTGTGCTTTGATATACATCAGTTATCGCAGGCAGATCCCGCTTCTATTGATCCCGGTCAGGCAATTCAAGGCCAAAATGGCGGTAGGCGTTATCGGTCACTACACGTCCGCGGGGGGTTCTCATCAGAAAGCCTTGTTGAATCAGATAGGGCTCGAGCACATCTTCAATAGTATCTCGTTCTTCACTGATGGCCGCAGCCAGGCTATCAACACCCACCGGGCCACCGCCAAATTTCTCAATCATAGCCAATAGTAAACGGCGATCCATATGATCAAAGCCATGCTCATCAACGTTCAGCATATTCAGCGCTAAATCAGCCATCTCCAGGGTTATCTTGCCATCGCCCTTTACCTCGGCATAATCCCGGGATCGGCGCAGTAAGCGATTGGCAATACGCGGTGTACCTCTAGAACGGCGAGCAATCTCGATCGCCCCTTCATGATCGACTCCACTACCTGATAGACGCGCAGAACGCTCTACGATAGAGGTTAAGTCATCAATATTATAAAACTCCAACCGCTGCACGATACCAAACCGGTCGCGCAGAGGTGATGTCAGCAGACCAGCACGAGTCGTCGCGCCTACCAACGTGAACGGAGGCAGCTCCAATTTAATAGAACGGGCGGCGGGACCATCACCAATCATAATATCAAGCTGATAGTCCTCCATCGCCGGATACAGGACCTCTTCCACCGACGCGCTTAACCGATGAATCTCATCAATAAAAAGCACATCCCCAGGTTCAAGATTGGTCAGCATCGCAGCCAGATCACCGGCCTTTTCCAATACCGGACCAGATGTGGCTTTAATACCGCATTCCATCTCATTGGCTATGATATTGGCCAATGTGGTTTTGCCTAATCCCGGAGGACCAAAAATAAGCGTATGATCCAGTGCTTCTTTACGCTTTTTAGCGGCGCCAATGAAAATATCCATCTGCTCACGTACCACTGGCTGGCCAACATAGTCCTGCAATGTTTTAGGCCGGATAGCACGATCTTGCACCTCTTCCTGAGGTGCACTTACGGGAGAAACAAAGCGATCAGCTTCGATCATAATCTGTACTCTACTTGTTCAACTTTGTTATTAACCTTGCACCATACTTTTCAGCGCTGCACGGATCAATTCTTCGCTGTTTGCTCCAGGCTTAACCTTCTCAGCCTGGGAGATCGCTTTAGTGGCCTGAACCGGCTTATAACCCAATGCCACTAATGCGCTTTCCGCTTCCGCTCTATAATCAGTTGAAGCTCCCTGAGGGACAGATCCCATCTCACCACTCAACGTAAATTCATCAGCATCAGTGATATGGAAGTCCTGCAATTTATCTTTCATTTCAACAATCAGTCGCTCAGCGGTTTTTTTGCCTACGCCCGGCAAACGCACCAGCGCTACCGTATCCTGATGCTCAACTGACTGAACAAATTCATTCACACTGATACCCGACAGAATAGTAAGAGCCAGCTTTGGCCCCACACCATTCACTTTAATCAAAGTACGAAACAGTGAACGCTCGGAACGATCATAAAATCCGTACAGCAACTGAGCATCTTCTCTCACCACCATATGAGTATACAAGGTGACCTGTTTACCCACCTCAGGCAACTGATAAAAGGAATTCATTGACGCATCAACTTCATACCCCACGCCGTTGACATCTAAAACCAGTTGCGGCGGATGTTTCTCCAGCAACTCACCTCTCAGTCGTCCTATCACTGTTATTTCATCTCCCGATTAACTTTATCTTTTGGCTCAAGCTTATGCCCCTTCATAACGAACTCAGGTAACTCAAGTCCGGTGTACATCGACGCCAGACGAACGACCAGCGCAACGGTAATGGAGACCAGCATAAGCACTCCTCCATCAACAATTTCGCTGAATACTATATATACGATTGCGCCCAACATGGCACAGGTTGCATAGAGCTCGCCATTTCGTTGCAAAATAAGTGGAATCTGCCCGGTCAGAATGTCACGTATCATCCCTCCAGCACAGCCGGTAATCATCGCCATCATCACAGCAATAACCGGTGGCATTCCCAGTGCTATCGCTTTCTGAGCACCCAACACAGCAAACAGAGACATTCCCAGTGCATCCAGCAACAGCATCAACCGGCGTGGATACGACAGATAACGACACAAAATGAACGCGCTGACCGACGAGATAATAGCTGTCCAAAGGTAAGCCGTATCTTCAACCCAGATGAGAGGGTGATCGTTCAAAGATATATCACGGATGGTGCCCCCTCCCAGCGCCGTCACTATACCTAGTACTACAACACCCAGGATATCCAGCTTTTTGCCCCGTGCAGCCAGTGCACCCGTTATTGCAAATACGGAGACTCCTGCCATATCAAACAGATAAATCATCTGTTCCATAGTGATAAAATCATTCAACGCAACCGCCCTCCGCGACTGCCTTTAGCACCTGCCATCATTATGAGACTACTACGGGTGTGAGCATGGCACAGAGCAATTGCCAGCGCGTCAGCCGCATCTTCCTGGGGCAAGCCTGGCAACTTCAAAATAGAGCGAACCATATGTTGTACCTGCGACTTTTCTGCAGAACCCTTACCAACAACGGCTTGCTTAACTCTTCGGGCCGAATATTCGGCCACTTCTAAACCCAGATTGACACCGGCTACGATCGCCACGCCCCGAGCCTGTCCCAGCTTAAGCGCTGAATCCGCATTGCGAGCCATAAAGACCTGTTCAATCGCCATCTCCTGAGGGCAGTACAGCTCAATGACTTCTGTTACGCCGGCATAAACTTGCTTCAACCTATCAGGGAGCGCATCACCCTTGATACGAATACAACCGCTGGCCACATATTCATTCTTGGACCCAACGGAATTGATAATACCGTAACCGGTAATCCGCGAACCCGGATCTATCCCTAAAATCAACATAACCGCTTATCAATCCAAAAACACTGTTTATTTATACAGAGCACAATACCCCAGAACCGGGCATAAAAAAAGCCGTGCAGTGCACGGCTTTATAATTAACTGCAAAATACCTTAAGGAGTTTTGCGTAACTTGATATTTAATTCGCGTAGCTGAGCAGCACTTACCTCACCCGGCGCATTGGTCAACGGACAGGAAGCGCTCTGGGTTTTAGGGAAGGCAATAACTTCACGAATAGAATCGGAACCAGTCATCAGCATGAGCAGACGATCCAGACCGAATGCCAAACCACCGTGCGGTGGCGCACCGTATTTAAGCGCGTCTAGCAAGAAGCCAAACTTATCATCTGCTTCTTCAGCAGAGATACCCAGAATTTCCAGTACTGTCGACTGCATCTGTTGATCATGAATACGGATAGAACCCCCACCCAACTCACAACCATTCAGAACCATATCGTAAGCACGGGAAAGCGCGTCCAATGGATTAGCCTTAAGCGCTTCCGGACTGCAGCTAGGCGCTGTAAATGGGTGATGTAACGCGGTCAGGCCACCCTTATCAGTCTCTTCGAACATCGGGAAGTCGACGACCCACAGAGGCGCCCACTCAGCCTGGGACATCTCCAGATCCTCACCCACTTTAATACGCAGAGCGCCCAGCGCTTCAGAGACAACCTTCTCTTTATCTGCGCCAAAGAAGATAATATCGCCGTTTTCTGCACCCAGACGCGTCATGATAGCCATAGCTACTTCTTCGCCAAGGAACTTAACAATCGGAGACTGCAGACCTTCAGCGCCTTTCTCAAGCTCGTTGACTTTGATCCAGGCAAGACCCTTAGCGCCATAGATGCCAACAAACTTGGTGTACTCATCAATGATCTTACGGGTTAGCTTAGCGCCACCCGGAATTCTTAATGCAGCTACGCGGCCGCCAGGATCTTTCGCCGGTCCAGCAAACACCTTAAATTCAATCTCCGCCATGAGATCAGCTACATCGACCAGTTCCATAGGAAACCGCAGGTCAGGCTTATCAGAACCAAAACGAGACATCGCCTCAGAATACGGCATACGTGGGAATTCACCCAGCTCAACGCCTTTCAGCTCAAGGAAAAGCTTACGGATCATCTTTTCAGTGATGCCCATAATCTCCTCTTCGTTCATGAAAGAGGTTTCAATATCGATCTGCGTAAACTCAGGCTGGCGATCTGCCCGTAAATCTTCATCACGGAAACATTTAGCGATCTGATAGTAACGATCAAAACCCGCTACCATCAACAGCTGCTTAAACAACTGCGGAGATTGCGGCAGCGCAAAGAAGTGCCCCTCATGAACCCGGCTTGGTACCAGATAGTCACGCGCACCCTCTGGCGTCGCACGATTCAGAATCGGTGTTTCGATATCAAGAAAGCCATTATCATCCAGGAAGTTACGGATAGAGTTGCTTACTTTAGAGCGAAAACGCAGTTTTTCCTGCATCTCTGGACGACGTAGATCGATAAAGCGATGACGCAGACGTACATCTTCACCTACCTGTTGATGATCATCCAGTTGGAAAGGAGGTGTTTCTGATTTATTCAGAATAACCATCGTTTTACCCAACACTTCGATCTCACCGGTCGGCATATCCGAGTTAACGGTACCTTCAGGGCGATGACGAACAGTACCTTTAATCTCAACCACAAACTCATTACGGCAGCTATTTGCCAGTGCAAAGCTCTCTTCGCGATCAGGGTCAAAAACCACCTGAGTCAGACCTTCACGATCACGAAGATCAAGGAAGATTACTCCCCCGTGATCTCGACGACGGTGGATCCACCCGGTCAGTGTAATATCTTCGCCGATATGCTCTTTTCTAAGATCGCCGCAATAATGACTGCGCATAGTTAAATGTTCCTGTTACTTAGCACGCTGAATCAATGTTCATTCAGACAATTAAAAATCAGTTTCCGGACGAGTCCTGACTATTCGCCAGGTTCTTTTTCTTTCCGGTTTTAAAATCAGTTTCATACCAGCCACTACCGGACAATCTAAAACCAGGGGCCGATATTTTCTTCACCACCTCTGCAGACTTGCATGCAGAACATTCTGGCGCTGGGGCAGAGATTTTCAACACCAGTTTTTCAAACTCATTGCCACATTTGCGGCATTCAAAATCAAAGATAGGCATAGCTAGCAACGTTTCCTCGGAAAACAACGTTCCTTTAAAAAAACAGCAGTACAAACACAAAGAGCCCATACTTATACTCAAGCACAGCCACCTTGCTAAGAAAAGCGCGAATTATACCTGAAATATTGCCCACTGACAGGGGCAATTAGGCCATTTTGGAAGAGAAACTAGTTCAGTAGATCACTAGCTACGAAATTAACCTCCTGAGGCATCATCATCTGTAATTTGTGATGAATTTCCTGAATCTGTGCCTCGGTATAAGGGGTTGCAGGAAGCGCACCCCAAACCGGCGCTGGCCAAACAGAATCCGTCTCGTAGCGGACTATATGATGCAGGTGCAACTGTTTTACCATATTGCCTATCGCCGCAATATTCATCTTATCCGCATCAAATACATCATGGAGATTTTCCGCCAAGAACGAAGATTCGTGCAGTAACTGAGCCTGATCC
>JAGPUU010000322.1 GCA_018067325.1 Amphritea sp. | reverse complement strand
TGCCCAATCCCTCTGACTTAAAGCTTCCTGCACAGTTATATGGCTGCTCTGTTAATAGATAGTGTTCAATCATCTTGGGAGTTAGGGTGCGAAAATGAACATGGAAAGGGACCACATCGGTTTCGAACTGCCCGGTGAGGCCGTTAAGCAGAGTCAATCCGGTATAAAAGGTGATCTTCTGTCCGGATGCATCAGAAAGTTGCTTGAAGGCGTTGTCATAGCTGCCGGGTTTTCCAATAATCTCGCCATTTATGACTGCTGTCTGATCTGACCCAATGATCAGAGCAGCTGGGTGGTCTGCTTGGAGGGCTTTTGCTTTTGCCTGAGCCAGACGTGCAACATAATCTATAGGAGATTCTGCATCTAATTGTGTTTCATCAATATCGGGTGATATTGCTTTATACTCGAGGTTTAGCTTATCCAGAATCATTTTTCTGAAGGGTGAACTGGAAGCTAGAATCAGCTGTGTCATGCCTGAAAATCTCCAAAACGGTATAGGTTGCGCTAAGCTGCAGATATTAGCCTGTTTTTTTCGCTTTAAAAGCCTTATTTCCTTTGACAGACAGGTTATTGATCCCTAGAATTGCGCGCTTATGTCGAACGCCCCATTACCAAAGAAAATTGACCCGAGAAAGTTAGCCGATCGGGGAGTACAGATTGAAGGTGAAGCTGAAATTAGCTCTTTCCCGAATCTGGTCACAATGCTGACTGATTCGCAGAGCACAATTTCCGTTGATCTGCAGTTTGATTTAGATGAACTGCGTATCCGTACGATTAAAGGCAATGCTGCTGGCACAGTCAATATGACCTGCCAGCGATGCCTTGAGCCAGTTGAAATTTTAGTTGAAGCCAATTTTAATTTGGCGGTTGCTCCTACGGAGGAGCATGCAAAGAAGCTACCCAAGTACTACGATCCTATGATTGTAGGGGAAGAAGATCTGGAATTGTTTGCAATGGTCGAAGAGGAGCTGATTCTGTCACTGCCGATTGTGCCATATCACGATGATTGCAGTGTGCAGACTTCCTTCGGTGACGAGGCTTCGTCTAATAAAGAAACTGATTTTGATAAACCGAACCCTTTCAGTGTATTAGCCTCACTGAAGGCTGATAAGTGAAATAGGAGCTAAATTCCCATGGCAGTACAAAAGAGCAAAGTAACTCGTTCACGTCGCGGTCAGCGTCGTTCACACGATGCGCTAAGCAACCCGACTCTTTCCGTTGACGCGACTACTGGTGAAACCCACCTGCGTCACCACGTAAGTGCAGACGGCTTTTACCGTGGTAAGCAGGTTGTTGCACAGCAAGACGACGAGTAAACTTGTCAGACAGCATTTGTATCGCGGTTGACGCGATGGGCGGGGACTTTGGTCCCCGCGTTGTTATTCCCGCTTCAGTAGATGCGCTACAGCGTCATCCTCAGCTGACCCTTCAATTAGTTGGCCAGCAGAATATTCTCACCCCTCTGTTAGATAAAGCCCTCCTAGAGCTCTCAGCTCAGTCCTGTGCTTCGCGAATTTCTGTAATCGATGCGGCTAACGTTATTGAAAATGACGAGCGGCCATCACACGCGTTGCGTAAACGTAGTGATACTTCCATGTTTCGTGCGATAACTCAGGTTGCTGAGGGGTCTGCGCAGGCTTGTGTCAGTGCTGGTAATACGGGGGCGCTGATGGCCCTGGGTCGATTCACCTTGAAGATGCTTCCCGGTATAGATCGGCCTGCCATTATTACGGCTATTCCATCTGTAGAGGGTGTCAGCTACATGCTGGACCTGGGGGCAAATGTCGACTGCAGTGCAGAGCATCTGTTGCAATTTGCCATCATGGGTTCTGTGATGACGACGGCGGTTGAAGGAATAGTTGAGCCTCGAATCGGGTTGCTGAATGTTGGGGAAGAGGAGATGAAGGGTAATGAGCAGGTCAAGCTTGCGTCTCGATTAATTCGTGAACATGGTGATCTGAACTATATCGGCTTTATCGAGGGTGACGGTATCTTCACGGGCAAGGCTGATGTGGTTGTTTGTGATGGCTTTGTAGGCAATATTGCTCTAAAAAGTAGCGAAGGTGCAGCGCGGCTTATTGGGCGGCAGTTACGTACCAGTTTTTCCCGTTCCCCTGTGCGCCGCTTTCTTGCCTGGTTGGCAAGTCCTGTTCTTGATGAAATTCGTACGCACATTGATCCGGCCCGTCGCAACGGGGCAAGTTTATTAGGGCTGCAGGGAATTGTTGTTAAAAGTCATGGTTCAGCTGATCGTACCTGTTTTGGTTACGCTATTGATCAGGCGATAGCTGAAGTAAAGATGGATGTACCAGGTAGTATCAACAGGCGTTTGGAGTCACAAGCGCTCTGATTCTTAATGCCGTTGTTTATTATGGGATTACTGCTCTAAGACAAACGTTTTATTTCATTCCGAATCCTGTAAACTACGACCTTTGAATTGTTATGCGCTTATCTGTTAATTGAGGTAACAATGTCACAACCCCTCGCTTTTGTTTTTCCCGGTCAGGGCTCGCAGCATCTAGGTATGCTGGCTGAGTTGGCGGCCGAATACTCCGTTATCGAAGAGACCTATGCTGAAGCCTCTGAAGTGCTTGGCTACGATCTTTGGAATCTTATCCAGAATGGCCCCGAGGCTGATCTTAATCAAACTGATCGCACTCAGCCTGCTCTCCTGACTTCAGGCGTCGCTTTATGGCGCTTGTGGCAGCAGAAGGGCGGCAAGCAGCCTGCTATTATGGCGGGGCATAGCCTCGGTGAATATACTGCGCTGGTTTGTGCTGGTGCAATAGGCTTTAAAGATGCTGTTAATCTGGTAAAGCTGCGTGGTGAATTTATGCAGCAAGCGGTTCCTGCGGGTACTGGTGCTATGGCGGCTATTCTTGGTTTGGCGGATGATGCAATTCAGGCAGCTTGTGATGCTGCAGCCGGTGAAGAGGTAGTTTCTCCGGTTAATTTCAATTGCCCTGGGCAGGTTGTTATTGCCGGGAATAAAGCGGCTGTAGAGCGTGCGATAGCAGGCTGTAAAGAAGCGGGCGCTAAAAGAGCCATACCGTTACCGGTAAGTGTTCCGTCTCACTGTGTCTTGATGAAGCCTGCTGCTGAGCAAATGGCTGCGGTACTAAAAGATATTGAAGTGAAGATGCCTGAGGTGACGGTCATCCAGAACTTTACCGCCAGAGCTCCTGCTTCGGTAGATGAGCTAATTGGGAATCTCCTGGCTCAGCTCTATAGTCCTGTTCTGTGGACTGACTCTGTACAAAGCATGATAGAACAGGGTGTTGAGGCTACTGCCGAGTGCGGTCCTGGAAAGGTGCTGTCTGGCTTGAATAAGAAGATTCATCGTCCGTTAGTTGTTGCTGCAATTAATGATGTGGCCGGTCTTGAGAAAGCGCTAAGCGCTTAATCTCTGAAATTAAGGAAACTGAAATTATGAGTATCGAAGGCAAGGTTGCGCTGGTAACTGGGGCGACTCGAGGTATCGGCAGGGCGATTGCGCTGGAGTTGGGTCGTCAGGGAGCGGTTGTAGTGGGTACCGCAACCAGCGACAATGGCGCAGCTTCAATAACAGAATATCTAAAAGAAGCTGGCATAAATGGTGCTGGTTTTTGCCTGGATGTCGGCTCTAATGAGTCCGTTGATGATGTGTTGAAGTTGGTGCAGGATCAATTTGGTGCTGTTACTATCATCGTCAATAATGCGGGTATCACGCGCGATAATATCATGTTGCGCATGAAAGAAGACGAATGGGATTCAGTGATGAATACCAATCTTAAGTCTGTATATCGCATGGCTAAAGGCTGCCTGCGAGGTATGACTAAAGCTCGTTGGGGTCGCATTATTAATGTCTCATCTGTGGTCGCTTCAATGGGTAATGCAGGTCAGGCAAACTATGCTGCAGCGAAGGCTGGCATGGAAGGTTTTAGTCGGGCGCTTGCGCGCGAAGTCGGTTCTCGTAATATCACAGTTAACTGTGTTGCGCCGGGATTTATTGATACCGATATGACGAGCGGATTAGCTCAAGAACACAAAGATACATTGCAGAAACAGATTCCGCTCGGGCGTTTAGGTCAACCGGAAGAAGTGGCTGCAGTCGTTGGATTTTTGGCAAGTGAAACCGGCGGATATGTCACCGGAGACACGATTCATGTCAATGGCGGCATGTATATGTCGTAAAGAATTTCCCTAGGGAATTGTTTTTTTTGCAAAAATGTTGATAATGAGCCGCAGCTCAGTGGAGAAATGTCGCCAAGAGGGTTGATTCAGGGCGGCGGATTCTAATAAAATCCCTGTTCACATCTTAGGATGTGGATGTCGATAAAAAATAGGAAGAGTTATGAGCAACATCGAAGATCGCGTAAAGAAAATCATTGCAGAACAGCTTGGTGTTAAAGAAGAAGAAGTAACGATCGAAGCTTCTTTCGTTGAAGACCTGGGTGCAGACTCTCTGGATACTGTTGAGCTGGTTATGGCTCTGGAAGAGGAATTCGAAACTGAAATTCCTGATGAAGAAGCAGAGAAAATCACTACAGTTAAGCTGGCAATCGATTACATCAACTCACATCAGTAATCGACACAACCAGAATACCGAAAAGCCGCAACTATAGTGATATAGTGCGGCTTTTCTTTTGTTAAGAGCGGTAAACCAGGAGGAATTTGATGTCTCGCAGAAGAGTAGTGGTTACTGGAATGGGAATGCTGACCCCGGTAGGTAACACTGTCCAGGAGACATGGGCCAATATTCTAAACGGTAAGAGTGGTGCAGCAGAAATTACCCACTTTGATGCCACGCCGTTTGGCACTCGTTTTTCCGCCTCTGTCAAAGAGTATGATCTTAGTGCTTATATGAGCCCTAAAGATGCACGGAAAATGGATCTATTTATTCAGTACGGTATGGTCGCTGCGATTCAGGCAGTTGAAGATGCCGGGCTGGAAGTTACCGAAGAGAGCGCTCACCGTATCGGTGTTGCAATCGGTTCTGGTATCGGTGGCTTGCCTATGATTGAGGCAACCCATGACATTCTTAATAAAAGCGGTCCTCGCAGGGTTTCACCATTCTTTGTGCCTGGCAGTATTATCAATATGATTTCCGGTAATCTGGCAATAAGATATGGTTTCAAGGGCCCGAATATCGCGATTACTACTGCCTGTACAACAGGTACGCATAATATTGGTTTCGCTGCGCGGATGATTCAGAACAGTGATGCTGACGTAATGATTGCCGGTGGCGCTGAGATGGCAACTACGCCTCTGGGTGTTGGTGGTTTCGCTGCAGCACGTGCATTGTCTACACGTAATGACGATCCACAGGCCGCTAGCCGGCCCTGGGACCGTGATCGTGATGGTTTTGTGTTGGGGGATGGCGCAGGCGTTGTCGTGCTTGAAGAGTACGAGGCGGCTAAAGCTCGTGGCGCTAACATCTACGCTGAACTAGTTGGCTTTGGTATGAGTGATGATGCTTATCATATGACCTCGCCTCCAGCAGATGGTGCAGGTGCTGCTATGTCGATGGCTAATGCCGTTAGAGATGCGGGGTTGAACCCGGATCAGCTTAACTATATCAATGCCCACGGCACTTCAACGCCTGCCGGTGATATTGCTGAATCTAATGCTGCTAAATTAGTCTTAGGCAACGCTGCAGCAGATGTGCGCATGAGCTCTACTAAGTCTATGATCGGACATCTTTTAGGTGCTGCAGGTGCGGTTGAAGCTATTTTTTCTGTATTGGCTATTCGTGATCAAGTGGCTCCGCCAACGATCAATCTGGATAACCCGTCAGAAGGTTGCGACCTGAACTATGTAGCGCATACGGCACAAGAAGTGGCTATCGAAGCTGCTATGTCCAACTCTTTCGGTTTCGGTGGTACTAACGGTACCCTGGTATTCCGTAAAATCTGAGTATACGGGCGCGCTGGTCGCGCCCGTCCTCCCTATATGACGTGTAATGTTCTGATTAATGGTCAGTCTGAACAGTCGGTACCGGTAACGGACCGGGGGCTGGCATATGGTCACGGTTTATTTGAAACCATCACACTGAATCAAAATACAGCGATAGCCTGGATAGCTCATCTGACGCGTCTTAAAACGGATGCTGAGCGCCTGCTTATCCCTCTGCCTGAAAATATTGATCAACTGCTTGAACAGGATCTGGCTAAGCTCTTAAGTTTGCAGTCTGTAACCCCAGATCGAATGGTACTGAAAATAACTATAACCCGGGGTTGTGGTGGACGCGGTTATGCCGTGGAAGATTCAGTCTCGATCAACAGAATTGTTCAGCTAAACCCTTTTCCCCATTTTTCTGATATGCCTTCTGAACAAGGCATTAGTTTGAGGCTTTGTGCTACCCGGCTGGCTATCGCTCCTCAGTTGGCTGGTATCAAGCATCTGAATCGTCTGGAACAGGTGCTTGCGAGGTCTGAGTGGCATAGCTCCGATTTTCGAGAGGGGCTTGTACTGGATGCTGAGGGTTTCCTTGCAGAGGGGACCATGAGTAATCTTTTCTGGTGTCAGAACGGGGTTCTGTATACTCCAGAGCTCGATCGTTGTGGGGTTAATGGAATTGTCCGACAGCGCATTATCGGTATTGCTGAAGAGCATGGTATAACGCTAGTTAGTGGGCGTTATACGCCTGAGTGTCTGAATACCGCAGATGAAATATTTGTCTGTAATAGCGTTATTGGCATCTGGCCGGTTATTAACATTGTCATGAATGAAAATGATACGCTGAGTGGCTCCATCGGCCCGGTGACTCTTAAATTGCAGTCCAGATTGGCTGCTGAAGGAATATATTAGTGCGTAAAGTTTTAGTCTCCTTTGTTATCACATTAGTTGTTGTTATTGCTGTGGCTTATGGTGGCTGGCGTTCATTGCAGTCTTACCTGGATGCTCCTCTGAATATAGAACAATCACACATTGTTATGGTTGAGCCTGGCAGTAGTTTTGGGCGGGTTGCTAGTCAGTTGGCGGCAGAGGGGGTGCTTGAAAGGCCGGACTGGTTCACTTTCTTTATTCGCTTGCAGAAAGCAGGGCCTCTGTTAAAAGCGGGTGAGTATGAGGTTGTTGAGGGGGTGACGCCCAGATCGCTAGTTACCCAATTGATTGAAGGAAGAAGTCTGTCTTATAAGTTTACAATTATTGAGGGATCTACTTTCAATGAGTTACGGCTGTCTTTGCAGGCAAATTCTCAAATAAAGCAGACGCTAAAAGATAAAACTGATGCGCAAGTAATGTCTTCTCTTGGGCTTGATGAGCAGCACCCGGAAGGGATGTTCCTGGCAGATACTTATCAATTTCAACGCGGGGGTACTGATTTGGATCTGCTCCGTCGTGCTCATTCTCTGTTAAAGTCAGAACTGGATGCGGCCTGGAAAGATAAAGCCGAAAAGCTACCCTACAAAGATTCATATGAAGCATTGATCATGGCTTCAATCGTTGAAAAAGAGACGGGGCTGAGTACAGAGCGTCCGACTATTGCGGGTGTATTTGTTCGTCGAATGAATAAAGGGATGAGGTTACAGACAGATCCAACAGTGATTTATGGTATGGGGGATCGTTATAAGGGCAATATTCGTCGTGCTGATCTGCGCCGACCAACGCCTTATAATACTTACACTATCTCAGGCCTACCCCCAACACCGATAGCACTGGTTGGCAGAGAGGCGATAAAGGCTGCGCTGCACCCTGTAGAGGGTAAGTGGCTCTATTTTGTTGCTAAAGGTGATGGTAGTCACCAGTTTTCCGCCACGCTGAAACAGCATAATCGAGCGGTTAAAGAATATCAGCTGAGACGCCGGAACGGTTACCGTTCCAGTCCTGATCAGTAGCACTCCGATTAAGGATATGAGCTTGAATACTGTGAGTTTACAAAAATGAGTTCAGGACGTTTTATCACGCTGGAAGGTACCGAAGGGGTTGGTAAATCAACCAACCTGAAGTTTATTGAATCGGTGTTGCAGCAGCATCAGATTAGTTATCAGCTAACCCGGGAGCCCGGTGGCACGCCACTGGCTGAGCAAGTGCGCGAACTGCTGCTAGCAAATCGGGATGAGCAGGTGGCAGATGATGCTGAGCTGTTATTGGTTTTTGCGGCTCGTGCACAGCATCTTGAGCAGGTTATACGTCCGACGCTGGCAACAGGGGATTGGATTTTGTGTGATCGCTTCACCGACGCTACTTTTGCTTATCAGGGCGGTGGCCGGGGGCTCAGTAAAGAGATGATTGGTCAGCTGGAATTGATGGTTCAGCGAGGTCTGCAACCGGACCTAACAATACTACTGGATCTGCCGGTAGAAATCGGTTTGGCCCGTGCTAGTGAGCGTGGGGAGTTAGATCGTTTTGAGAATGAGCGGTTGGGCTTCTTTGTGAAGGTTCGTGAGGCTTATCTTGAGCGTGCTGCAGCTGATCCACAAAGGTTTGCAGTAATTGATGCTTCTGGAACTCTAGAGCAGGTTCAACAGCAGATAGCTGAAGTACTTCACCATTATCTTGAAAGTCAGGAGACGGCCAGTGAATGATGATCTCTGGCTCGACCGTCCGTTAGTACTGCCTTGGCTTAAAGGGCGCTGGACGGATCTATTGGAACTCAAATCACAGAATCGACTTCCCCATGCGCTTCTGATTAATGGCC
>JAGPUU010000321.1 GCA_018067325.1 Amphritea sp. | reverse complement strand
GACAGAGCTCTGCAGATCTACGAAGATTCGCGCCGCTTGTCCGATAAGCAGGAACAGCTGATAAAGCAGAAGGCTGAGCGGCTTAATGTTCTTAACAATGAACTGAATAAAACGCTGGAGCTGCCAACAACGGTGTTTGTTACCTCTCTGATAGACCTGAAAGCGTTGTTAGCAAGTATTAAACGTGTTGATGCAAACAGTGCAATGCTAGCTGATGCCCGTATTCCCGTTAAGCTGTCTGAAACCATGGCTGAACTTATCGAACAGCATCAGTTTAGCTCAGCACGGCAGGTTGGGCAGATGTCCTCGGAGTTGTTTCCCGAAAGTCAGGAGCTAAAAAACGCCCGCCGGAACCTGGAGTTGAGAACGCTACGTTTCAACCGGGCGACCCGTATCAGTGAACTGCAACAGCAACTGGATAGAGATGCACTTAATAGTCTGGATAGTTTTGCTGACGCGCTGCCGGTTATACAGGAGTTACAGCAGCTTGAGCCGGATAATGACAGGTTAAACCAGTTGCAACAGCAGCTATCCAGATTACTGACTGACGAGCAACAACGGTTTATCGATACCCACGCCTGGCAAGAGGCCCGAGACCTTATTCTACCTTTCGTCGAAACCCTCGCTCCAGAGAAAGTTGCTGAAATGGAACAGTCTCTGAAGGAGTCACTGGCGGAGTATCAGCGATTGATCGATAAGCAGGTTGCGGACATTGATGCAGATATCCTGGCGCAGCGCCTTGAAAAGGCTGAACAGAGGATTGGCAGGCTTAAGCCAACTATTTCTGATCAGCGGACCATTACTGCTGTGTATGATCGTCTGGCGTTAGCCTGGATTAAGCTATCCCGACACGAGCGAGATCAACACAATTGGGATAAGTCTTCTGAAGCGCTGGCTCGGGTTGCCGTGCTTGAAGTCAGTCCGGAACTGCAACAGACCATCACCTATGAGCAGCAGCAACTGGAACAGTCAAAACAGATGACTGAACAGGAGTTGGCAGCCTCAGTCTTAGCCGGGGAGAACTCGGCCAGACAGACGGAGCTGCAGACGCTTCAGTCTGAACTTATAAGCCTGCTGCAATCTCCGGAGTTGTCCGATAGCTCGACACGTAAAGCGCAAAGCCTACTCGATCGGATTGATACTCTCAAAGGTGATCCGGATACCGTGCAGCAAGGTAGAGAGCGCATCGTTCAGCGATACACCGAAAAGGCAGTGGCCGCTGCTGATTCGGATATTGCCGCGGCTATCAGTATTCTGCAGGATGGCAAACGTCTGCTACCCGGAAGTTCAGAAATTACGGTTCTGTTAGCTCAGTTACAGCTTCGACAAGAAAACGCTTCAGAACAGCAGAAAATGGCACAGCTTGAATCCCTGAAACAGCAGTTTGATCAGTTATTGGTCGACCCTGAAGTTACCCCTGAGTGGGAGAAGAGTGTTGGGGATTTGCTTTCCAGACTGAAAATTGAGCAGAAGGATCCTGTGTATATTCAGGGTATCAACACCCGTCTGGCTACTATTTATAACGGACAGGCTAAGCGTTTGAGTGAGCAGGACGACTTTAATGTGGCCAGAGATTTTCTGAGGCTGGCTGCACAATATGACTCAAGCCTCGATACCCTGAATGCTACGGATGAGGCGATATCTAAGGCAGAAGTTGCGTTTCGGCAGAAGCAGGCTGAGCGCAAGAGTGAGGCACTTATCAGTGGCTTAAAACAAACTTTTGATACTCAAATTCAGGCTAATGATCTGAGTGCTGCCCGACAGACCTATACACGTCTGAAAAGTGAGCTGGGAGAGGAAGATCCTTTTGTTACTCAGCAGGCTCCACAGACGTTTCAGACGGTTTACCTGCGTCTGGCCGATCAGCTGGCAGCCCGGAAGCGATTTTCTCAAGCCGAGAAATTAATGGACAGCGCCCGAGACCTGCTTGCTGAGCCAGAGGTAGTCGATCAGCGAATTGCTGAGTACCAGAACGGAGCGCGTTTGTATCATGTTACGCAGGCGATTAAAAATCCTGATATCGATAAAGTCGTAAAAGCGACGGGTTTATTATTACAGCTGCAACCCCATCTGACCGCGGAAAAATATCAACAGCTGAATAATGATTTGCAAAATGCTGTTATAGGTCAGATCAATAGTTTAACGAGCCGCTCTCCTGTTCAGGCGAAAAACCTGCTCCGAAAGGCGCAGCAATTATTCCCTGAGAATAGTCCGTTACAGCGATTGAAACTAAGCTCTTCAAAAACAAGTGCGTCAAAGCAGGTTGCCTCGAAGCCTGTTATTACTGCCCCTTCTCAGCAAAGCTTTGAGAACGAAAATGGGAATTCAGAACGGGAAGTTGCTAACGCGCCTGCGCCCAGGCTGAATTCAGCCACTCGGATAACATCAGACCGTATCTGTACTGCTGGTCTTGCTGGTAAAGGAATACGTTCTGCCGCAGTGTGCTGGGATATGCTGGCGGAGCAGAGTAAGGCTCCTTTTATGATCGTTGTCCCAGGTAGCAGCCGTTCATATGCGATTAGTAAATTCGAAATCTCCCGCAGCGACTATAACTTGTATTGTAAATTGTCAGGTAGCTGTAGCGCTATTGGCGGGGCTGAAAAACTTCCGGCAACCGGCCTGAGTCAGGTTCAGATAAATAAATATATAGTATGGCTGAGTAACACCACCGGTTATCAGTATCGTCTGCCAGGTAAAGCTCAATGGATGCATGCTGCGACCGCGACTGGCAGTAATCAGCCACAAAATTATAACTGTCGCTTATCCCGTGGCGCTCAGATTTTAAAAGGACGTAACCTGGTGAGTGTGCAGCAGGGTAGGCCTAATGCTTGGGGGCTGGTGAATTACCTTGGAAATGCACAAGAACTGGTGAAAAGCGGATCGGGCCTCGAGGCTGTCGGCGGCAGTTATAGGGTAAAAATGTCAGATTGTTCTGTCTCTCTATCGGTTCCTGTTACCGGTAATGCAGATGAGGCGACCGGATTTCGTCTGGTCAGAGAACTCTAATGGAGGGGTTTATGAGTCGGAGTTTATATGAACTGTGCTGTCGTTATTCTGATGGAGAACTGGATATATCCGAGTATCGGCGTCAACGGCGGTGCTTCATCGAGACGATGATTAAGAGTGGTGATCAGACTCAACCATTGAGTGATTCTTTTGTCGGAGATGTGACGCAGCCAAAGCTGATTATCCCGGCAACGCCAGTTGTATCAGTCAGCAACACCACAACACCACCACAATCGGTTTGCAGTGATTTGCAGACCGGAGGTAAAAAGCAGATAAAAAGTGGGCGAAGTGGTTTGTTTATCGGTTTTTTCCTACTGATATTGAGTGCTGGGGTGTCGTTTTGGATCTTTGAGTTGGTAGCAGAGCCGGAGCCATTATCGGATATGATGGAGGATGCTGTTCCTGAGAACACGGCGCGGAGACTGGTATTAGTGAATATGTATCTGCTGCTTGATCAGGAACGATGGACTACAACCGATATAGATCGCTATCTAGGCCTGCTAAGAGACAGATCCGCGGCGGATAAAGATGTGCTGCGTTCAGACGTCCGTTATCATCAGTTTTTGGATTCAATACATATCTATCAGGTCTTGGCCGAAGCTGATCAGGATCAGCCGATGGTTGATAAACTCCGACAGATGGAACAGGCGTTAAGAGATTGAAGCTATATAGCAATAGATTAAAGGGATTTCAAAGTAACCTTCAGGAACTGGATAATCTCTGAATCAGAGTCCCGGCCCTTAATCAGGGTTACAAACTATTCTGTGAGGTATTGTGCTCACTTTGGTTTTTTTATCTTTTGCCACAGCCATTGATGAGATCAATCAAGTAATTGTTTTCATACGACTTTTACTTTTCAAAAGCTCATGCGAAATTGTTAACTATCTGATTTATAAGAAAACCCAACTTGGGTAGTGGTTTTCTTTTCATCTGTTTTCGCTACTCGTAAACTTTAGTTGTGTCATGGCTTGGGGCATAGATTAAATGTATCAGGGAGTGGTATTTAGGTATTTTCAGGGAACGCCATAACAGTGGGGGGGTGCTCATCTTTATGTAGAGGTAAAGAAGATGAGAACTTTAGGCATACTCTTTGTAGCTGTTTTAATGGCTGGGTGTGCGTCAAACAGATCTCAATATAACGCCTGGCAAGAGGGTGTTGGGTTGGGAAACGCACAATCAGGTGGATGTGGTATTGCTGCTTCTGTAATGATGGATAAGCGTTCAGTTTTTGATTTTAGCGTACTTCGGTCATATGTTAAGTTTAGTGATGAAGAGATAAAGATCGGTTTTTTCCGGCAAGCCAGTTGTATCCCTAAGAGGGAGATGTGGTAGCCGTAGCTGAGAAATTATTTGCCCTCTGTATGCTTTATATAGCGCTTCAAGTTTTTGAGGCTGGTGGTTCTTAAAACCTTCAAAAGGCATACAGATTGGCTTTTATGCTCAACGAGTTCGTAATTCCCTTATCTACATCAGTTAGATAAAGATTTAGTTTAGAATCGCTTCATTATGTCCTCGCACCAAGCACCCACTGTGTGTATCTGGATATTAAAACTGCCCTATTTTGTTGCTACCGGCTTTATAGTTGTGACGAAAAAGCATTAATTTGTTATATTATAACAAATTAGCCAGTCGCAGACCTTTTCTATGTTTAGTCAGATTCCTACCAATATAATTACCGGGTTTCTCGGTGTCGGTAAAACCACCGCGATTCAGTACCTTCTCGCTAATAAGCCTGAAAATGAACGCTGGGCGGTGTTGGTGAATGAGTTTGGCGAGGTGGGTATAGACGCGGGGCTGATGAATAATGAAAGCGAGGTGCCGGGAGTCTTTATAAAAGAGGTACCCGGTGGCTGTATGTGTTGCACCGCCGGTGTGCCTATGCAAATTGCGTTGAATCAGTTGATTCGGCAAGCCCGCCCTGATCGTTTACTGATCGAACCTACTGGATTGGGGCATCCCAAAGAAGTGATTGCGACACTACAGCAGCCAGAGTATTCAGGTGTGTTGGAATTGTTTTGCACTATTACGTTGGTAGATGTTCGTAAGCTCAGTGACAATCGGTATACCAGTCATGAAACGTTCAACCAACAGTTACAGGTAGCTGATCTGGTTGTCGCCCATAAAACGGACCTTTACACTGCTAATGCCATTCCTGAGTTGGAAAATTATCTCTCGGATCATTCGATTTCCACGCAGATAAAAAGTTGTAGCAATGGTCAGCTGGAACTCAGCTGGCTAGATCTGCCCTCAGGCTTTAAGCTGCCAATAAATGCTGAGGTAAGCGTTTCACACTTTCATGACCACCCGCTTGAATCAGAGGTTTTTCCTGAGAGTGGTTTTCTGCGTAAAGATAACCGGGGTGAGGGGTATTACAGTAGTGGCTGGGTATTCAGCCCAGAATTTGAGTTTAATTACGCAGAGCTTGAACCGTTACTGATGGGTATTGAAGCAGAGCGTCTCAAGGCAGTATTGATAACGGATGAAGGTATCTTTGCTTTCAATCTGGCGGACTCGGTACTTAAAGTTCAGGCATTAGATGAAGTGATGGATAGTCGGATTGAAGTGATTGGACAGGAACCCCAACACTGGTCATTCCTGGAATCAAAGCTGCTTGAAATTAGTATCCGTCTCTAAATCTTTATTGGCTAAGCTACTTTTGACTAGACCTTTACTCATCATATCTCTAAAAAGTACCTGCTAATCCTTGCTGGGTGCGGCGATATCCAGAAGAGGGGCTGCATCAAGGGATTCTGCGTCCATCATTCCGGCAATTTGTTGCAGGGAGGAGAGTATATCCAACTGCTTTGGGTTTTTGAGGTTTTCAAACCGGTTAATAAATGACTCATGTAACAAGGTAGGTACTGTTTGTAGTACTTCATCACCGCTCTCGGTCAGACGTGCGTTGACAATCCTGCGGTCGGTGTTGCTACGGACTCGTTCCACCAGTTTTCGGTCTTCCAATCTATTCATGATTGTTGTCACGGTGGCCTGGCTAAGGGAGACATCATCAGAGATCCGTTTAACGGTAACATCCCCTAGCTCTTTTATGGCGCGCAAAACCATTACCTGTGGAATCGTCAATCCGCAGGCCTTCACCACCCGTTTCGATTGAAGATCAGTCGCCCGGATAATCTTTCGTAGTTCAATCAGGACATCCTGCCAGCAAGGAGAGATTTCTGTCATGGTATCTGCATACTCTTTCTAAAATCTGAAACTAGGAAAGTTCAGACTAACGATCGTTTTAAAAAACTGAGCGAGTATAGCTCAGACTGTCATTAGTACAAATAGATTGAAATTAGTTTGAGTTCTAAATATTAGAGGACTAATATGTTTAGATCAAATTGTAATAGCTCAAATACTAATAATTCTGGAGACGTCATGAGGAAACTGATAGCTGCATCTGCAATGTTGCTGGCCGTAGGTCAGGTCCAAGCCGCAGATGAGTGTGGAAAAGTAACCATTGCGGATATGAACTGGAGCTCGGCAACACTGATTGCCAATGTTGATAAGTTTATTCTGGAACATGGATATGGCTGTGAAGCTGAGCTGGTACCTGGTGATACGATGCCGACCGGTACATCCATGATCGAGAAAAGTGAGCCAGATATTGCTCCGGAGATGTGGAGCAACTCCATGAAGGATGCGCTGGATAAAGGCGTAGCCGATAAGCGTCTGCGTTATGCCGGTAATTCACTTTCTGATGGCGGCGAAGAGGGCTTCTGGATACCTGAGTATCTGGTTAATAAGTACCCTGAGCTGGCTACCATTGAAGGCGTAAAGAAGCACGCTAAGATGTTTACTCACCCTGAAGATGATACCAAATCAGCTTTTTATGGCTGTCCTGCTGGTTGGAACTGTCAGATCAGTGCTAGTAATCTGTTTAATGCGTTGAAGCTTGGTGATTCCGGTTTTGATCTGATCGATCCAGGTTCAGGCGCTGGTCTATCGGGTTCTATCGCCAAAGCGTTTGCCCGTGAAGAGCCTTGGTTTGGTTACTATTGGGCCCCGACCGCGGTTCTGGGTAAGTATAAGATGGTTAAAGTCGATTTCGGCTCTGGAGTTGATAAAGAAGGCTTTATTAACTGCATCACTGCTGAAGAGTGCGAAGATCCACAGCCGACGATGTATCCACCTTCGTTAGTTCAAACGGTAACCACTGAAGGTTTTGCCGCGAAGTCACCTGCAGCGTATAGCTATGTCGCTAATCGTTCTCTGACCAACAACCAGCTAAATAGCTTGTTGGCATGGATGGAAGATAATCAGGCGGATGGTGAAGTTGCCGCAGAATACTTTCTGACAGAGCACGAAGATCTTTGGACTCCTTGGGTCTCTGATGCGATCGCTGCAAACGTTAAGAAAGCCCTGCAGCAATAGTCTTGTGGGATTGTTGTTATAAATCACTGCCTGATTACCATTGGTAATCGGGCAGTGTTGTGTCTGAAAGAGGTTATATATGGCTGATTCAAGCTGGTTAAGTGTCGTTCCCCAGCTCAGCAGAGGTGAGTTGAGGGATATTCGTAAATATCTGGATTCAGCCTACCGGGATTTCTCCCGGGAGTATGGTGAAATGATCGAAGGACTTTTCGATCCATTGCTTACCTTTCTGGTCTGGTTCGAAAAGCTACTATTGGCAACGCCCTGGTGGTTGGTTATAGCCATTATTGCTGTTCTTGCTTATCTGTCGAGCCGCTCATGGAAGCTTAGTCTGGGTGTCGTCGTATCATTCTTTATGATCGGTTATTTTGGTATGTGGGACGATACTATGCGTACCATGAGTATCATCCTGGTCTGTACCATGATGGCAATTATTCTGGGGGTGCCCATAGGTATTGCCATGGCCCGCTCAGACCGGGTGCAGTCAACGGTGACGCCGATGCTGGATATCATGCAAACCATGCCCGCCTTTGTCTATCTGATTCCGGTAGTGATGTTGCTGGGAATAGGTAAGATTCCGGGTGTAATCGCGGTAATTATCTATGCGATTCCTCCGGTTATTCGTCTGACGAATCTGGGTATACGGCTGGTAGATAAAGATGTGTTAGAAGCGGCAACCGCTTACGGTGCCAGCTCAATGCAACGGTTGATGGGTGTGCAGCTTCCTCTGGCTATGCCAACGATAATGGCGGGTATTAACCAGACCATTATGATGGCGTTGTCGATGGTGGTTATCGCATCGATGATCGGTGTAAAAGGTCTAGGGCAACCGGTTTTGAAATCTATTACCAACCAGTACTTTACACTGGGGCTATTGAATGGACTGGCGATTGTTGCGCTGGCCATTATTTTTGATCGGGTCTCTCAGGCTTACGCCAAGCGGAGTCAGCGTTATCTGGAGGGTATGGACAATGGCTGAGCCTAAGATCGAAACAGAACCAACTGCGTTAATTAAGATTGAAGGTTTGTACAAACTCTTCGGTAAAAATCCGAAGAAGTATATGCCGATGGTGCATGCCGGTAAAAGTAAGGATGAGATTCTTGCTGCCACCGGTCATACACTGGGTCTGAAAGATATCAACATGACCATCAATAAGGGCGAGATCTTTGTGATTATG
>JAGPUU010000289.1 GCA_018067325.1 Amphritea sp. | reverse complement strand
CCGAAGTCATCGTACTGACTTTCACTGATACGAGGAAAAGGTGCTAGCCCCCCTTTTTGGCGGATGCTGAGTAACGCATCTTTGCGACCTGTGAGAATCTTATGGGGATAACTTTGATGGCCTACATCCCAGACCAGATGGTCATCCGGTGTGTTTAGTAGGTAGTGCAGCGCTATTGTTAGCTCTGTGACGCCAAGCCCGGCTCCGAAATGTCCGCCGGTCTGACCCACGGAATAGAGCAAGAAAGCTCGCAGCTGTTCTGCGACATCTGGCAGTCGCTCAGGGGGCAGTTGGCGCAGGTCAGCGGGAGAGACAATGCTGTCCAGTAAGGGCGTAGCTGGGCGGGATTCAGGGATAGAGTAGAACATAGTGATCAATACTGTCGCTCAACGATGTAATCTGCAAGCCAGTGAAGCGGCTCGGCCGCCTCATTAAAGCAGGTGATGCTGTCATGTGCTTGCTGGTTCAGCAGGGCGAGTTTCTGTTTGGCGCCCGCCATACCTAATAGGGCAGGATAGGTCGACTTTTCATGTTGCAGATCGGAACCCTGAGGTTTTCCTAAGGTCTCTGTGCTGCCTTCAATGTCGAGAATGTCGTCTTTTACCTGAAAGGCCAGACCGATAGCACTGGCGTAGTTGTTGAGTGCTTTCAGGTCTGCTTTGCTGGCATTGTTACTGGAAAGAGCTCCCATTTCTATACTGGCGCAGATCAGCGCTCCGGTCTTGTGCCGGTGCATTAGTTCCAATTGCCTAGTGCTGATCTGTTTTCCTTCATTGCAGAGATCAATGGATTGCCCCCCCACCATGCCCCGATAGCCACTGTCACGAGCCAGTACACTGACCATTTGTAGTCGAATATCAGCGGGTAGGTCGTTGTCTGTGGTGAGCAATTCGAAGGCTAGCGCTTGCAGCCCGTCGCCGGCCAGAATTGCCGTCGCTTCATCAAAAGCGATATGACAAGTTGGTTTTCCCCGCCGCAGCTCATCATCGTCCATCGCCGGGAGGTCATCATGTACCAGTGAATAGCTGTGGATGCATTCGATAGCGCAGGCGGCAGAATCTGCTTGCGATATCTGGCCATCAAGAAGCTGATTTGCCATATATACCAGCACTGGTCGAACCCGCTTGCCGCCGTTAAACAGTGAGTAGTTCATTGCCAGACGAACCTGTTCGGCATCCGACGTATTTTGCAGTACGGTTGTCAGTTGTTGCTCAACTCTTTTCTGATACTGCTGTAGCAGCTTCCCTTCCATCAGTTCACTCCTCTGGAAGATCAAAGGGAACCTCTTTTAACTCCCCGTTCTGCTGAATCAGCATCTGCACCTTTTGTTCTGCCTGGGCGAGAATGGACTGGCAGTCGCGCGTCAGGCTTACGCCCTGCTCAAACGTCTGCAGAGACTGTTCCAGAGATAGTTCTCCCTGCTCTAGTTGGGTGACCATGGTCTCCAACTGTGCCAAAGAGGTTTCAAAATCAGGTGTTTTCTTTTTTGCAGACATAGGGTGTACCGTCGGGTTGGAACCGTTTAAATGGCGACAAACTACCGGACAGGCCGGTTTTGGTCAATCAGACCAATAAATTGTACTCGAAACAGTGGGAAATAGGTGAACCCGGTAAATTTTTTGATACTATCTAGCTACAGGTAAATAGGTATGCAGCCGATAACAGATTCTACATAGGTACTGTTGGTGGTTTGGGTATCCTAACTAATTCATTAAATTGGGGAATGAAGAGTGGATATAGCGACGCTCGTCGGTATTTTAGGCGCCTTTGGTATCGTTATTGCCGCGATGGTAACGGGAGGCGATATAGGCGTTTTTGTTAACGTCCCGTCATTGCTGATCGTGATTGGCGGAAGTCTTTTTGTTGTACTGATGAAGTTCCCTTTAGGGCACTTTCTGGCGGTCGGCAAAGTTGTTGGTAAAGCGTTCAAATTTAAAACGGTAAAGCCCGAAGATATTATCGCTGAAACCGTTGATCTGGCTGATGCTGCTCGTAAAGGTGGTCTGCTGTCCCTTGAAGATAAAGAGGTCAGTAGTGACTTCATGCAACGGGGTATCCAGTTACTGGTTGATGGGCATGACCCTGAGATTGTTAAAGCGCTGCTGAATAAAGAAAAAGGTCTGACCACAGAACGTCATGTATATGGTTCAGATATTTTTAAAGCGATAGGTGATGTTGGCCCTGGAATGGGCATGATCGGTACCCTGGTAGGTTTGGTACAGATGCTCTCCAATATGTCCGACCCTAAATCGATCGGTCCGGCGATGGCGGTTGCGCTTTTGACAACGCTTTATGGGGCGATGCTGGCAACAATGTTCGCTCTGCCTGTCTCAGATAAGCTGGATGTACGTAAAGCAGAAGAAGAGCTTAATCAGTCACTGATTATTGATGGTTTGCTGGCGATTCAGGCAGGACAAAACCCCCGCGTTATTGAACAGATGCTTCGTAACTATCTTCCTGAGAAAAAGCGCGCAGTCGCTGAAGAGTAGGGGATAGCAGGATGAGTGAAGAAGAACATAAATGTCCCCCCTGCCCGGCAGGTTTGCCGGGGTGGTTAGCGACCTTTGGTGACTTGATGTCACTGCTGATGTGTTTCTTCGTACTTCTATTGTCATTTTCTGAAATGGATGTGCTGAAGTTTAAGCAGTTGGCAGGCTCAATGCGCGAAGCATTCGGCGTTCAGAATCAGGTTAAAGTTCAGGATATCCCGAAGGGTACCAGTATTATTGCTCAGGAGTTCAGCCCAGGCCGACCGGAGCCTACGCCGTTGAATGAAGTCAGGCAGATGACGCTCAATAATACTATGCAGAGTCTTGATATCCGGACTGAAGAGGGTGAGTCTGAAATCAGTGATAAGCAAGCAGGGGAAACGGCAGAACAGCTTCGTCAGATGCTAGAAGAGCTGGAGGCTAAGGCTGAAGCGGAGGCTAAAGAGGAAGCCGTGGAGTTTGCCGCTGCGCTGCGTCAAGAGATTGGTCAAGGCAGTGTTGAAGTTGATACCGATGGTAAAAAGATTGTTATCAGGGTTAAGGAAAAAGGCTCATTTGCTTCCGGTTCTGCTGAACTGAAATTTGCCTATATTCCGATAATTGCGAAGATTCGGGATGTGCTACTTAATGTCAGTGGTAAAGTGGCAATCGAGGGGCATTCCGATAATATTCCTGTTTCCGGGGGGCGTTATGAGTCGAACTGGGGGCTGTCGACTTCCCGGGCGCTAGCAGTAGGTCACGAATTGTTTGCTGATCCACGTATTGATCAAGCTCGCTTTACGGTTATCGGCTTTGCCGATACGAAACCTTTAGCACCGAATAATACGGCTGAAAACCGTAGTACTAACCGCCGGGTAGAAATTATCATTCAGAAAGGCAATGATCCTGAAGCGCTGGAGAAACTTAAAACGCAGGGTGAAGGTGATCAGGATTTTGGTCCGCTGGAGCCGCAAGAAGTTTTCTAAGAGAAATTCAGACATTGCTTAGATACAAAAAAACCCAGCTATTGCTGGGTTTTTTTATCTGATAACTCTATTACTTAGAGTTATCTAGCATGTGCTGGATAGCAGCTTTCATTTCGCCATCAGTACAATCCATGCAGGTGCCTTTAGGTGGCATAGCATTGATGCCTTTAGTAGCAGAAGCTACCAGTGCATCGATACCCATAGCGGCACGTGGGCCCCACTGATCAGCTTTACCAACGATAGGAGCGCCGGCAGCACCCGTCATGTGGCATGCCATGCATTTAGTGTTATAAATGGTAGCGCCATCGCGTTCAGCCATTGCTGCAATTGGAGTCATAAGCATGGCAGTTACTGCCAGAATCATAGTCTTTTTCATCTTGCCTTTACCTTTATTAGCATCCGTAGAAAGTCGCCGTAATATCGGCCCCGGAATTTGGTCATCGAAGTGTATTCGTTAAGGGTACGTACTGTAAATACCACATAAGGCCTGAATTGAGTCTGAACCGGTAAATAATGATGTAGAACAAAGCGACTATGTCAGGCGTGCAGACTCATAGCGTAGATAGCCTGATGGTGCTGATTAGATGCTTTGGCTTTCTGTACTGCTCGCTGCTTGATGTACTCATTATAGATAGCGATGATCTGCGCAACGGGTAGGTCTAGGATAGCCGCAATCTGGTCGTTAGTCTGGCCGTCACGCATAAACTGCTCTATTTGATATTCAATGTAATTCGTCTTCATTGTTTTAAACCTATTCTCCATTTTATCGGGTTGATAATCCCAGAAATGTGTTACAAAAGTATTGCAGGCACTTAATTACCTAAGAATTTCAGGGTTTTTGTTGTCGTAAGGGGGGAGGATGGTATATGTTGTATTTATTACTCAAACTGAGACATTTGTTTGAATAGGGCTCTGCGTCGTTGGCAAGGATTGGCACGCAGTAAATGAAACCAGGGGTGAAAATGGATAAAAATAATAATGCACTAAAGGCTGGTTCATATCAGAGCAAAACTTCAATATTAGGAGGGGGTATGCCGACTAGCTTGCGCGCCAGTTACGATGCCGATGAACTGGCAGAAAAGCTGGGATTCGTGTCTTTTTCAACTGATTTTCTGATTCGTTGTTATCGTGTGTTTGATGGTGATATTAAATCAGCGATTATCTTTAACGTAATCTCTTTGTGGGCTTTACGTCAGCGAGAAGGATCAGAGGAACAGCAGGAAGTTGCTGGTTTTTCCTGTAATAACCACTCCATCAGTATCGCAACAGGAATTCCTTACGAGACTGTTCGCCGTAAAGTTAAGGCGATGGTTGAAAACGGATGGCTGGAATTTAGTGATTCATCTCACGTTGTGCTTAATTCAGATAAATGGCGTGATGTCTTGAGTGAAGTGATAGACCCGGAACGTTGTGTTGTTGGTTATGTACGAAGCACTGATGTTGCTCCCAGTTTTTCTGGTCGTGAGCGACGAGGTACACCTTCAGATCGCCGCAGCTGAACAATCTATGTTTTACAGAGGGTCGCAATCGCGGCCCTTTTTATTGCTCGTACTCTTTCTCGTCATTCAGATCAGTTTCTAAGCAGAAAAAGATTGCCCCTCTGCCCGGTTTTCTGTCAAATTCGAGCTTCTTTATACAGTGCCTCAAGGAGCAGTGTAGATGTCAGACAGTGAACTATTCGAGCAAGTAGCCGAAGAAATTTATCGGCAGGGTTATTCTGTGCTGAGTAATGCTCTGCCTGCGGAGCTTTGTAACTCCCTGGCTGAAGAAGTTAGGCGTTTGCCTTCAGAGCGTTTTAGTCGGGCGGGAATAGGCCGCCAGGAAACCCATCTGAAAGCTGAGGTAATACGCCGGGATGAGATCTGCTGGATAGATAATTCCACAACAGCAGGCCATGACTGGCTTGAGTGGGCCGGAGGGCTTAAGCAAGCGATTAATCGGCGTTTGTTCCTGGGTTTGTTCTCGTTCGAGAGCCATTATGCCCATTACCAGACCGGTGATTTTTATAAAGTGCATCTGGACGCTTTCAGAGGCCAGCAAAACCGCGTGCTGACAGTTGTAACCTATCTTAATCCTGACTGGAACCCTGAAGATGGTGGTGAGCTGGTCATCTATCCTGAAAAGGGCAGCACCCCTTTGATGAAAGTGATGCCTGAATTTGGCACTCTGGTGGTGTTTCTCAGTGAAGAGTTTCCCCATGAGGTATTGCCGGCTAAAACTGATCGTTACAGTATTGCTGGCTGGTATCGTATCAACAGCTCTGACAGCAGCAGGATTGATCCTGAAGCCTGATGCCGCCAGAGATCACACCGTTATTTAAGCGTCGTTGCAAGATAGTGACTGAAACGTTGCCAAGACTTAGTGTCAGCATCTTTCCGATAGCGCTCTGAGCCAAAAACAGTGAATGCATGGGGTGCCCCGCTATAGGTGATCATTTCATGGGACACCTGACTGCTTTCAAGTTCGCTGGTCAGTGCTGCAAATTGATCCATGGTGATAGCTGTATCGGCGCTACCATGCATAATAAGCATTGATCCCTGGGTTTTTGAATAGTCCTGCCCGTCAGGGGTTTTCAGACCCCCGTGAAAAGTGGCAAAGCCTTTAAGCGAAGCGCCAGAGCGAGCCATCTCTAAAACAGCCGCGCCACCAAAACAGTAGCCCATCGCGACACTGTTTTCTGTGTTACCACCCAGCTCTTTGGCTTTACTCATCGCCCCTTCAAGCAGGCTTCTCATTTTCTCTC
>JAGPUU010000111.1 GCA_018067325.1 Amphritea sp. | reverse complement strand
TCACGTCGCTCCACTTATCCGGATTTTTACCTGCTCTGGCGGTTAGGATGCGAGCGTCTTCAAGATGACCATAGCCAACATTGTAGGAGGCGAGTGAAAACCAGATAAGATCATCCCCTTGGATTCGCTCGGGAATTTTTTTCATCACCTTTGCCAGGTAATGTGCTCCACCTATGACGCTTTGTATTGGGTCAGTTCTGTCTTCTACATCGACCTCCTTAGCGGCGGCATTGGTTAGCATCATGATCCCTTTTACCCCGGTGGGTGAAACGGCTTTTGGGTTCCAATGGGATTCCTGATACGCAATTGAGGCGAGTAGGCGCCAGTCAATATCAGTTTCCTGTTCGGCTATCATGAAGTATTGCTCAAGTTTGCAGAAGCGGGTTTCCAGGTCTTTGCGAAAGGTTTCTATATCGACATAGCCCAAGCGGGTTTGCCGGGTGAGGTATTTCTTTTTCAGGGTGACTAAAAGTTCTTGTGTACTGGGGCGTTCAAAAAAACGTCTCAGTGCACGTTGTAAGCTTTGATCATTCTGTTTGACCAGAATCCAGGCAACAGGCTCAGGCTTGCTGAGTACAATCGTTTTTTTCAGACCGGGAAAATAGGATTTTTGGGCATCGAATATCAAATCATCGCTGACGGTGTAATCGAGTTCTTTATCGTAAACATCTTCAAGCAATTCAGTAACGCCATTGGTAGACGTTTCCTCCCACTTCAGAAAGCTGTGAGTTTTTTGTAGTCTGTTAAGCAGTTCACTATGGCTGCTATTGGCGATAATCTTGATTGTTTTACCTTCAAGGTCGCTCAGATTTTTAGGCGCGGGCTTGCCCTGGGTGACACGATAAATGAGGGTGGGGGTGGAATAGGCATAGGCGGGAGAGAAACGGAAATCCTGTTTGCGAGCCTCCGTTATACTTAAACCTGCAGCGCCTATGTGAGCGCTACGGTTTTTTATCAGAGTGAAAATCTCACCAAAAGTATCAGGCACTATCAGTTCAAGCTCAACCCCAAGGTAGTCGGAAAAGGCTTTGACGAGTTCGTATTCGAAGCCGGTCGGTTGACCGTTGTTATCCTGATAATAGGTTGTTGAGGTATTGCGGGTAACGACCCGGAGTACACCGGTCTTCTGAATAGCGTCTAGCTGGGTGCGTTGGCTTTCGCTAAAAAGCAGCAGTGCGGCGAACAGAGACGCCGTGATCAGTAGGAAAAGTAGCTCTTTAATGTGAAATATATTTATTCGCATAAGAAAATTGGGCTTTTTCTGGTATCTAATCCGCTATTTCAGTAAAATTCGACCTTACTTTTCTCCTACATAACACCTATCTGTTAGGCATACTCAAGAGGCTTGAAACTAACATGCTGGTACTGCGTGGAGCGCCTGCTCTTTCTGCTTTTCGTCACGATAAGCTGCTGTCTGTCCTGAAATCCCGAATTGCTCATGTCACCGGTGTTTACGGTGAGTATATGCACTTCGTCGACCTGGAAACGAGTCTTTCCGATCAGGAGCATAGCACGCTGGAGCGTATTCTTTGCTACGGCCCTAACGCTAAAGTGGAAGAGCCTTCAGGTCAATTGGTTTTAGTTGTGCCCCGTCCGGGAACCATCTCTCCTTGGTCTTCCAAGGCGACTGATATCGCCCGGAACTGCGGCTTGCAGAGCATTAAGCGTCTGGAACGCGGAACTGCCTATTTTGTGCAGTCTTCTCAGCCGTTAACCGATGCTGAGCTGGATCTACTGAAAGTTGAGTTGCATGATCGTATGGTTGAAGCTGCGCTGAACACTGTTGATGATGCATCAGAGTTGTTCCGGGTAGACCAGCCTGCACCGCTGACTCTGGTCGATATACTGGCGGGTGGCCGGGATGCATTAGTCACGGCGAACACGGAACTGGGACTGGCGCTGGCTGATGATGAGATTGACTATCTGGTGGATAGCTTTATTGCACTGGGTCGTAATCCTGCCGATATTGAGTTGATGATGTTTGCTCAGGCAAACTCTGAGCACTGCCGTCATAAGATATTTAATGCTTCGTGGGATATTGATGGAGAGGCGCAGGATAAATCCCTGTTTTCCATGATCCGAAATACCAATGAGTTGGGTGGTGAGAATATTCTATCCGCGTATTCCGATAATGCTGCGGTAATGGTGGGTTCAGAAGCGGGGCGCTTCTACCCTGACCCAGCCACTAAAGAATATGGCTACAATCAGGAAAGTATCGAAATCCTGATCAAGGTTGAAACTCATAATCATCCAACTGCCATAGCGCCTCATTCAGGTGCTGCCACTGGCTCCGGTGGTGAAATTCGAGATGAGGGTGCTACCGGTAAAGGCTCTAAACCGAAAGCGGGTTTGACTGGTTTTACTGTGTCTGATCTGAAAATTCCTGGCTTTGTTCAGCCTTGGGAGTCGGATTATGGTAAGCCGGAACGGATTGTTTCTGCACTGGATATTATGCTTGAGGGCCCAATAGGTGGCGCGGCATTTAACAACGAATTTGGTCGTCCGGCGCTGAACGGTTACTTCCGTACCTTCGAGCAGCAGGTGAATGGTGCTGCGGGTGAGGAGATGCGTGGTTACCATAAGCCGATCATGATTGCCGGTGGTTTCGGTAATATTAAAACTGACCATGTGGATAAGGGGCAGATCTCTGCCGGTGCAAAACTTATCTGTCTGGGTGGGCCTGCTATGCAGATTGGTCTGGGCGGTGGCGCTGCTTCATCTATGTCATCCGGAACCTCCTCTGCAGATCTTGATTTTGCCTCTGTACAGCGAGATAACCCTGAGCTTGAGCGTCGTTGTCAGGAAGTTATTGATCAGTGCTGGCAGCAGGGCGATGCCAATCCAATTGCTTTTATCCATGATGTCGGCGCAGGTGGCTTGTCAAACGCTTTCCCTGAACTGGTTAAAGATGGCGGCTGCGGCGGTGATTTTGAACTGCGAAATATAAATAATGACGAACCGGGTATGTCACCACTGGCTATCTGGTGTAACGAAGCTCAGGAGCGTTATGTTCTGGCGGTTGATCCAGAAAATATGCAACGTTTCGAAGCTATCTGCGCCCGCGAGCGTTGTCCGTATGCTGTTGTGGGTACCGCAATTGAAGAAGAACATCTGACACTGGGTGATACTCACTTCAAGAATAAGCCTGTCGATCTGCCGATGAGCGTGTTGTTTGGTAAGGCACCAAAGATGCACCGTTCAGTCCAACGTATCAGCTACGAAGTACCGGCATTTGATGCAACCTCTATTGATATTAAAGAGGCCGTTGAGCGGGTACTGAAGCTTCCAGCCGTGGCTTCTAAGTCTTTCCTTATTACCATTGGTGATCGTTCGATTACCGGTCAGGTCGCCCGTGATCAGATGGTCGGTCCCTGGCAGGTGCCGGTGGCTGACTGTGCCGTGACTACCGCTTCGTTTGATACTTATACCGGTGAAGCGATGGCGATGGGTGAGCGTACACCTCTGGCTCTGGTTGATTCTCCCGCTTCTGGTCGTATGGCTGTAGGCGAAACAGTTACTAACCTGGCTGGTGTACAGATTAACGATATTATTGATATCAAATTGTCTGCCAACTGGATGTGCGCTGCAGGCCATCCGGGCGAAGATGAAAAACTATATGACACTGTAAAAGCAGTCGGCATGGAGCTTTGTCCAGAACTGGGAATTACCATTCCAGTGGGTAAGGATTCTATGTCTATGCGTACTGTCTGGAACGATAACGGAGAAGATAAATCGGTTACTGCACCGACCTCGCTGATAATTACTGGTTTTGCTCCGGTGACTGATGTGCGTAAGACTCTGACGCCTCAGCTTCGTACTGATCAAGGTGAAACGGATCTGATCTTATTGGATCTGGGTAATGGTAAGAATCGATTGGGTCTGTCAGCGTTGGCTCAGGTTTATAGCGAAGTGGGCCGGGATGTACCCGATGTCGACGAGGCTGGCCAGTTGGTGGCGTTCTTCGGTGCGATTCAGGAACTGAATAAACAGGATTTGCTGTTGGCTTACCATGACCGGTCAGACGGCGGTTTATTTACCACTGTTGCCGAGATGGCGTTTGCTGGGCATGTGGGTGTTGATATTAATCTGGACATGCTGTCAGCCGATAGTTCTGAGCTTTCAGCAGCATTGTTTGCTGAAGAGTTGGGTGCAGTGGTTCAGGTTAAACGCGATGATCTGCAAATCGTATTGACTGAGTTAAATGCTGCGGGTTTGGGTGAGATTACTAAAGTGATCGGTTCTGTGAATCTGGATGATGAAGTACGGATTCATTTTGATGATGAAGAGATCTACGCGGAATCTCGTATTCAGTTACAACGCTGGTGGGCCGAAACGTCATACCGAATGCAGGCGCTGCGGGATAACTCTGAATGTGCTCAACAGGAATTCGATGTTCTACTGGAGAAAGAAAATCCCGGTCTGAATGTAGAGTTGAGCTTTGATCAGAACGACAACGTTGCTGCACCCTTTATTGAGTCGGGTGTTCGTCCTGAAGTGGCAATTATTCGCGAGCAGGGTGTAAATGGGCAGATCGAAATGGGCGCTGCCTTTGATCGTGCCGGTTTTGCTGCGGTTGATGTTCATATGAGTGATATTCTTGAAGGCCGGGTAGAGCTGGGCCGCTTTAAAGGTCTGGTTGCCTGTGGTGGTTTCTCATACGGTGATGTATTGGGTGCGGGCGAAGGTTGGGCTAAATCTATTCTGTTTAACGCTACAGCACGTAGCCAGTTCGAGGCGTTCTTTAATCGGCAAGATACTTTTGCATTGGGTATCTGTAATGGTTGCCAGATGCTCTCTAATCTACATGAGCTGATTCCGGGTGCTGAGCACTGGCCTCATTTTGTACGTAACATGTCTGAGCAATTTGAAGCGCGTGTGGCGATGGTTGAAGTTCAGGAAAGTAACTCTGTATTTCTTCAGGGGATGGCTGGTTCTCGCTTACCGATCGCAGTTGCGCACGGTGAGGGACGGGCTGAGTTTACCGGTCAATCACAGCTAACCGAGTTGGAAAGTTCTGGTGCAGTTGCGCTGCGTTATGTGGATAACTTTGGCAAGGTAACAGAAACTTATCCGGCTAACCCTAACGGGTCACCCGATGGTATCACCGGTATTGCCTCGGCTGATGGCCGGGTTACCCTGATGATGCCTCACCCTGAGCGAGTATTTCGTGCGGTAACTAACAGCTGGGCACCTGATCATTGGGATGAGGATGGCGCCTGGATGCGGATGTTTCGTAATGCCCGGGTTTGGGTAGGTTAATAGTTCAAGCAAAAAA
>JAGPUU010000468.1 GCA_018067325.1 Amphritea sp. | reverse complement strand
GAGATTCAGCAATGAAGACTATTTCTTAAAGCCCAATATGTTTGCACAAGTGAGCATTTTTACCGGTGCCTGCAGGTTGAGTAGTCCACGCTCGGCGATGGTGGCAGATATTTCGGCCCCGACGGCACAGCTTTTTGGTGCTTTATGGATGATGACGCAGTGGCCGGTTTTGGCCACTGACGCCAGGATGGTTTTGTGGTCTAGTGGGTTAAGGGTGACTAGATCAATCACCTCGCAACTGATCGCCTGTTCAGCTAACTTGTCGGCGGCCTCTAGTGTTTCCTTGATCATCGCTCCCCAGCTAATCAGCGTAATGTCGGCGCCCTCTCTCAGGGTGTAGCAGGTATCCAGGGGAAGGGCTTTACCACTGTCTTCCACCGGCTGGGCATTAAGTCGATAGATCCGCTTGGGCTCCATAAAGAGGACCGGATCAGGGTTGCGAATGGCCGCTAATAACAGGCCGTAAGCCCGCGCGGGAGAGGAGGGAATAACAACTCGCAAGCCGGGAATATGAGCAAACAGGGCTTCAGTGCTTTCTGAATGATGCTCCGGCGCATGGATGCCTCCGCCGAAGGGTACACGTAGTACCATTGGGCAGTGTAACCGGCCGCGGGTACGGTGACGCAACCTGGCTGCATGGCCGATAATATGTTCCATTGCAGGAAGAATAAAACCCATAAACTGTATTTCTGCCACCGGCTTCAGCCCCTGAGAAGCCATACCAACAGAGAGCCCCGCAATCATCGTTTCTGCTAAAGGTGTGTCTAAGACGCGTTTGATGCCAAACTCATCACGCAGGCCCACGGTGGCCCGGAAAACACCGCCATTAACCCCCACATCTTCACCCAGAATGACAACCGATGAGTCCCGCTGCATCTCGGAGTGCAGGGCAAGGTTAACCGCTTCAACCATCGTTATTGAATTACTCATGATGGTTTCCTCCCGGCTGAGCATTGCGGATCAGGCGTTCCCGCTGCTCTTTTAGTGCATCAGGTAATGTCGCGTAGAGGTAATCGATCAGGTCTGATGCCGGTTGGGGTGGCCGTTGCAGATACTCATCTAGCCCTAGCTGAATAATCTGACTGACTTCGTTATGCCAAGCGGTTTCCTGTATCTCATCCCACCATCCCTTGCTGTGGAGGAAGGTTTGCAGCCGTTTTATCGGCTCCCGTTCCCAGGCTGCTTTCAACTCTTCATTACTGCGATAGCGAGTCGCATCATCTGCAGTTGTGTGATCTGAGAGTCGATAGCTGATCGCTTCAATCAGCGTCGCTCCTTTTCCTTCCCGGGCATGCTTCAGTGCTTCGCTGATCGATTCATGCAGAGCGATAACATCGTTGCCATCGACCTGCTCGCCACGAATACCCGCGCCGATCGCCTTCTGGGCAAGGGTCGGCGCACCACACTGCAGACTTCGGGGAACGGAGATCGCCCACTGGTTATTGTTGATGACAAACACAACCGGTAGTTGCCAGGTGCCGGCTACATTCAGTGCTTCCATAAAATCGCCCTTGGAGGTGCCGCCATCCCCACAGATAGTGACAGCGGCGCGTTTCTCATTGCGAATTTTAAATGCTGTGGCAACGCCCGTTGCATGCAGTGCCTGGGTTGCAATAGGCACGGCGACAGGGAAGTCTTCTCCTGCTGCTGCAGAAGCATTACCGCGTTCATCGCCTCCCCAGTAACTGAGCATATCTGCCATAGACATGCCTCTGAGCATCTGTAAGGCGTGATTACGATAATAGGGCACCAACACATCATCGCTATGCATCAGCTCACCCAGCACAATATCAATCGCTTCAGCGCCGAGTTGTGATGCGTAGGTGCCTATCTGGCCAGTACGTTGTAAGGCGATTATCTTATTGTCTAGTTGGCGGGCCAGCACCATATTGCGGTAGTAACGTACCAGCGTATCAGGTTGTTCTGTCCAGTTGGGCAACGACTGTAATGGCTCTCCTGTTTCAGACAGGTAGCTGTTATAGGTGATTCCGGCGGTAAATACGGTTTCCATAACTGAACTCCTTAGGCAACCTGGTGAGGTTCCTGGCTGGCTTGACTGAGAATGGCTTCAGCCCGAATATCGGCAATATGGCTGGTGGATTGCTGATCTGCCTCGGCATGCTTATACAGCTCAAGCAGGGCATCATAGATCGTTGATACTTTTTGCTGAATCGCCTGCTCAGGGTGTTGAGCGTGTTGCAGGGCGACGAATATCAGTCCCCCTGAGTTGATCAGGTAATCAGGAGCATAAAGAATTCCGCGTTGATAGAGTGCTTCCCCCATGGCGTCATCAGCTAATTGATTGTTGGCAGAACCGGCGACGATGCTGCACTGAAGACGACTAATCGTATCGGGGCTGATAATGGCGCCCAGTCCGCAAGGGCAAAATATATCGGCATCGACATCATAGATTTCATTAGGGGAAACAACGACTGCACCTAGCTCTGCTTTGGCCAGTGCGGTTTTTTCCGGGTCAATGTCGGTGACGCTGAGATGGGCACCTGCATTATGTAGTAGTTTCGCTAGAGCCCAGCCGACATGCCCTAGTCCCTGCAAGGCAATATGAATATTATCCAGTTCGCTGCTGCCAAATCGAAATTGAAGGCTGGCTCGGATACCCTCAAACACCCCTCGGGCAGTTGAAGGTGAAGGGTCACCCATATCCTGAGTGCAGGTTACGTAGCGGGTGGACAGTGCGATGTTGTCCATGTCGCTGATCTGAGTGCCGCTATCCATGGCAGTGATATAGCGTCCGCCCAGACTTTCAATAAAACGGCCAAAGCTCTGCATCAACAGATCTCGGTTATGCAATCCGGAAGGTTTTATAATGACTGATTTTCCGCCACCATGGGGCAAGCCGGCGAGAGCTGCTTTGTAACTCATTCCTTTTGCCAAACGGATAG
>JAGPUU010000258.1 GCA_018067325.1 Amphritea sp. | reverse complement strand
GTATCCTCAAGTTTTTTTATGCGTTTCCAACAGGGAGTTGTTGAGAGGTTAACCCGTTCGGCTATGTCATTAACGGACAGGGTCGTATCCTGCTGCAGAAGGGTAAGTATTTTCTTATCTACGCTATCCATAAAAATATTTATCCTGAAATCATAATATATGAGAAAATTATTCTACATATCGACGATTTAATCCAGAAAAAGACAAAATCTTTCTATAAGTACAGTTCTATACTTTGTGTGTTGAATAATTGAGCTGAGGAATTGCCGATATGACGAGCTGGGTACAAGAGGCGGTAGCCCTGATTCAGGCGGACGCACAGCGTTCTGCTGATACGCATCTAATTAAGCTGGATGTGCCGGGTCTGATTGGAATAGACCTGTATTTGAAGGATGAGAGCAGTCACCCTACCGGAAGCCTGAAGCACCGGTTAGCTCGCTCTCTGTTTCTCTATGCATTGTGTAATGGACAGATTAGCAATCAGACAACCGTGATCGAGGCTTCTTCGGGAAGTACCGCAGTCTCAGAAGCCTACTTTGCTCGCATGATTGGTGTGCCCTTTGTAGCGGTCATGCCGCGTAAGACCGCTGTGGCTAAAATCAAGCAAGTCGAGTTTTATGGTGGTCGTTGTCATTACGTCGATTGCCCCACTCAGATGCATGATGCCGCGGTGATGCTAGCGCAGGAATGTAATGGCCATTTCATGGATCAGTTTCGTTATGCTGAACGGGCTACCGACTGGCGGGGTAATAGCAATATTGCTGAGAGTATCTTTCGCCAGATGAGCCAGGAGCCTCATCCGGTGCCTGCTGCCATCGTTATGAGTGCCGGTACCGGTGGAACAACGGCCACTTTAGGGCGTTATATTCGCTATAAAGGATTGGATACAGAACTGATGGCCGTCGACCCTGAAAACTCAGTATTTTATGACGTTTGGCGAACTGGTGATCGCTCGATTGAAATTGCTAAAGGGGGGCGAATTGAAGGAATCGGGCGCCCCCGGGCGGAGGAGTCGTTTCAACCTACAGTGATCGACCGGATGATCAAAGTTCCTGATGGGGCTTCGGTTGCTGCAATGCGCTGGCTGGAACAGCAAACAGGTCGCAGAGCAGGGGCATCAACCGGAACCAACCTTTGGGGTATGTTGACGCTTGCAGCGGAGATGCATCAGCGGGGCGAAAAGGGCTCTCTGGTCACCCTTATCTGTGATAGCGGTGAGCGCTACCTGGATAGCTATTATGATGCGCAATGGGTGGCACAAAATATTGGCGATATCTCGGCTTATCAGGAACCATTGAAGGTGATGACGGGTGGATAGATTTTTTTAGAGGAGTCGGTCAGGGGGCGACTGGTTCTTCGCTGCAATTTTCAGACATAAAAAAACCGCCATACGGCGGTTTCATATTTGTATCAGTTGTTAGTCATTATAACCAATCAGTTCACGCAGCTCTTTTATAACACTGATCCCTTCATCAACCGGCAGACCATCTTCGGTGAGTTCGTTGATGCGGGTGACACCATCGACACTACCAAGCTTGGACAGGTATTCAAGAATTGCTAATGGTTCGAATTCACCTAGCAGATCACGGCCGCTCCAGAGACTGAAGAATGTGATCAGACCATATGCTCCCCAATTTGATACATCGGCGATCAGTAGTTCATCAACACAGGTTGCCGCCGCGTTGATATCCAGATCTTTAAGCGCTTCAGTAATGTTACCCATACCGATCTCGTTGCCACCATCGCCGATGCCAATGGTTGGACATTTAGCGTTGTTAACAAAGGTATCGAAACAAGCGGTGCGTTCGCTGATGCTTTCGCCGCGCATATTGTAATATCCACCATCTGCTGCCTGTCCCGGGCGCTCGATAGATAACACGGCATCAGGATTATAGTTGTACAGTGCCTTGAAAGCTTCAAGGGTACGTTCCTGATGTTCGCCAACGCGGATCTCATGTACCCGGTAGTTGTCCATCAGTGCCTGAGATACCGGCGGTCCACAAACTATCACCGGTGTGGCGCCTAGTTTTTCCAATGCTTCGTAGAGCGCAATAGCGCCAACGGGGCCATCGGTTTCAAAGGTATCGACTACAGGAAAACCGGTGCCAATCAGTACATGGCCTTTACACTTATAAAGCGTGCGCGCTGCGCGCAGGTAGTAGCCTGTAGAAAGAGCAGGCTGAACGGTTTTCATGCCGCGCAGGTTGCGGGAAACCAGTAGGTCTTCTACCTGAAGGCTCAGGGCTGTTTCGTTGATCTGATTCTTAGACATCGAGAGTTCTCTCTTTAAATATTCTGTTCGTAGCCATTAATACAGACTCAGCTATAAGTACTTATCTATAGGTACTCATCTACAAGAGCCTGGCTGTTTGCTTAATCGATGGCTTCCGGCTCGGTATTGTTAAACCGAACATGGGCAAGGCAATGTAGGTTATGTGCATCATCGATACTGATCTCCTCGAATGATATTCGAGAGCCCGGGAGTAACTGAGCCATTCGGGCTGTATCCATTGCGATCATTGAGCCTATCTTCGGATAGCCGCCGATCGTCTGTCGATCATTAAGCAATACGATTGGTTGGCCATCGGCCGGAATCTGTATCGCTCCGTGGCAGATGCCTTCAGATAAAATGCCATCAATCGCCGGTTTAACTTCAGGGCCTTCCAATCGGTAGCCCATGCGGTCAGCACGATCAGTAACCTTGTATTCGCTACTGAAAAACAAGCGTTTTTGGTAATCACTGAAAGCCTGTTGCTGATAACCGGTAATCACTCTTAGGGATATGTCGTCGAAGTAGTCGGGACGGTGTTCTTCAGACAGACGAAAACCACGATGCTCTACAGGTGGATTGCAAAGGAGGTAATCACCCTGTTGGAGTTTTTCACCGGT
>JAGPUU010000247.1 GCA_018067325.1 Amphritea sp. | reverse complement strand
TGCCCCATCATCCAGCACTACGTCCAGTTGAATATCAGGATATCTTTCCATAAAAACGGGAATCGCTTTGGCAAGTAGCAACGAGCCAAAGGCGATATCACTATTAACCTTCAGTAGCCCGCAAGGGGTACCCTGAAGTTGGGTAACAAGCGCCTCAGCCTGTTCCACCTGGGAAAGAATTAGCTGACATTTCTCATAGTACGCAGCACCCGCTTCAGTCACACTAAGCCGCCGGGTTGTCCGCTCCAGAAGCGCTGCACCAACATGCTTCTCAAGGTGCGAAACCTGTTTGCTGACCGACGAGCTAGAAACCCCCAAATCACTGGCAGCGAGAGAAAAGCTCTGCAGCTTAATAACACGGACAAAAACCTCCATAGCCGAGAGTACATCCATGAGCCGGTTTCTCCATATTAATGACCAAGTTTTAATTTATCAGGGCACCCAGTAAGACACAATATTATTTCCCGCTAGGCACTAATCTTCGACAGGCACAAAAAAAGCGACACCATAAAAAACGGCGTCGCTTTTTTAACTAAAATCTCAGATCATACTGAAATCAGAATTCTGAAGCTTATAAAGGTACGATCAGAATAGGACGCTTGGAGTTCTGCATCACTTTGTTAGCGGTGGAACCTAACAAGAACTGACCAACCGCAGAATGCGTTCGAGTCCCCATAACAATGACGTCAGCGTCAATATCATCAGCTACCCTAAGAATCGTTTTCCAGGGGGTACCCTCTTCTACACGGGAGAGTATTGACCCTTCGGAAAGCATCTCATTCTCTTCAAGTTCAGACTCACAAAAACGCGCAATTCTCCCTTCCATTTTACGCTTAAGGTTATCTAAACCCTCACCATGCATCTCATGCAGAGATTCTTCGCTCATCATGGTTTCAACTACACTCTTTGCAGATGCGCTGAGCGGCTCAATGATATGCAGATAGGTAATCTCAGAGTTGTAGTGACCACAAAGACTCACGGCCGCCCTGAACGCAGGACGAGAACCTTTATCAATATCTGAAGCGTATAGAATTTTTTTTACATCAGGCAGCATACTGTAACCCTCATAAATAAAGGCCCACAAGGGGCCTTAGATGCTTAATATGATTTTAACGATACAAGAGTTCCGGTAGGAACAGTGCAATCGAAGAGAAAAAGGTAACCAGCGCCAGACGAATAATATCCGCACACCAGAAGGGTGTAACACCCTTAAAGATAGTACTGGCTTTAACGTCCTTAAGTACTGCGGCAAGAACAAACACATTCATGCCCACCGGCGGCGTGATCAGACTGATCTCTGTTACCACAACCACAACAATACCGAACCACACCAGATCAAAACCAAGGCTATCAACCAGAGGGAAGAAAATTGGCACCGTCAGAAGCAGCATAGACAGGCTCTCAAACACCATTCCCAGAACGATGTAGATTGCCAGAATAACCAGAATAACCACCATCGGAGGCACATCAAGTCCATTCACTAGCTCTAGCAGGTCTGCAGGAAGCCCTGCCCGATTGATGAAGTTTGAGAAAATCAACGCACCGATAAGTACTGCAAATAGCATTGCAGATGTACGCGCAGTATCGGTGAGAATATCAAACAGGCTACCGAAGCTCAGCGAACGACGATACAGTGCGATGAAAAAGGCACCACCAGCACCAATACCAGCCGCTTCAGTCGGTGTGAATATACCACCGTATATTCCACCCATCACCACGCTAAACAGAGTCAGAACGCCCCAGACACCGTTCAGTGCTTGCATACGCTCAGGCCATTCCATTTTGTCACCGCAAGGACCTGCTTCAGGCGTGCGCCAAACGACATAACGCACGGCACATAAGTAGAGCAGAATACCAATCATCCCTGGAATGAAGCCTGCAGCAAACAGCTCACGGATACTGGTTTCAGTCAGCAGACCGTAAATAACCAAAATAACCGAAGGTGGTATCAGGATACCCAGAGTACCACCTGCAGCGATGGACGCTGTCGCGAGAGAATCAGCATAACCATATTTACGCATCGGCGGCATCGCCACCTTCGCCATGGTTGCAGAAGTTGCCAGGCTAGACCCACATATCGCAGAGAAGCCACCGCAAGCCACAACAGTCGCCATTGAAAGGCCACCTTTACGATGCCCTAAAAAGGCATAAGAGGCGCGGTAAAGCTCATGAGAAAGCCCGGACTTCGTTACCAGGTTACCCATGAGTATAAAGAGAGGAATTACGGACAGACCGTATTCCTGAGAAGTGTCGACAACCCGTTTAGCCGCCATAGAGAGCGTACTATTCCAACGAAAGTCCATAAGATTATCGAAAGTCAGTCCCTGCATATAAGCAAAGCCAAAGAACCCGACAATACCCATCGCAAAGGCGATAGGAATACGGATGACCACGATAATCAACAGCAAAATTGCAAAACCAGTTAATGCAGTAATCATTCTGAAAATACCTGTAACGTTATCGGCGTATTAAAGAAGAAGGCCCAAATCAGTCTTCAGACTGAGTCAACAACCGGTAAACACCGTAAGTGATCATAAGCGCAGCAGTTACCCAACTCATGAACGCTATGTATTCAACGATGTAACCCACCGGCATCTCAAGAAACTCAGTTACCTCTTGACGACGCATCGATCTCTCAGCCAATTGAAAAATACGCGTTGCCAGAAAATACAGCGACGTAGACATCAACAGAGCCGAAAACAGCCCCAGAATCTTAATCAATGTATTGCCCAACATCCGGTCAAGAATATCGACGACAACATGGCCACCCCGCCAAGTGATCACAGGCATTTCGGCGAAGACCAGGATTGCAATACCCATCTCCGTCAGCTCTGTTGCACCATCGACAGCATTGCCAAAGAAGTAGCGACCGAGCACATCCGCACAGGTCAGCGCCATCAGGAAAAATAGTGTTACAGCAGCAATCAACTCAAGAAAGAAAGCCAACCAGACAACCGGTCCTTTCTCCTCATAGTGCATTGAAAGCCAGGCACTAAAAGCCATATCAGACTCCTTATTTATTTCAACCGGCCTTTGATAACAGTTAGCCAGCTCGATTATTGTTTTAATGGATAGATTTGTGGCAGTTAGATTACGCAACCTAAAGTGTTTTCAACCCTAACACTTAAAGGACATGAGTCACCATCGCTTCCTGCTATCAGGCTCAGGTAATTTATAATTTTCATTCGATCGGTCTCCAGCACATACGTTCGATGCTCTTGAATCATGCCCAAGAGCTTAACGGGGATTATTCCCTCTTTATTATTTATTACCCGACCCCAGTCCAAAATTAATTGTCCGAGGTCAAGGTATTAGTTTAACCGAAAAACGATACCATTTAACAAAATAAATTTATTATTTCGTATCAAGTAGTGCCCGCTATACAGTTAACATTCCTCTGTGGTATACCGATAAGTCGCTCTTTACAGCTTATCAGCCTCTATATTAGTTAACATGTTAACTTAATAAAACAGAAACGTAAATATTTTTTAGCTAACTCTTATTGAGACAAAAGCCCAACCCTTCTCACTTCTGGGTCTATTTTTGCCCAAAGAAGAGAAACCACACCAGATTAGGGTTATATCAGCCTCGATACCCACATAAATAACCGTTAAAATCAGATTATATATTGCTGTAACGAACAACAGCTTATGAACTAAATGAAAACAGACGATAGCCTTTAACAGCTATTACACATTTACATTATAGAAAGAAAGGTCCTATGCCATTACCACAGCCTACTGAGCGCACACTGGAACACACTCGCACCGTTACATGCACAGGCTTTAAACGTGTCGATGGCTTATGGGATATCGAAGGACATTTGAGCGATATTAAAACGGCACCTATTGAGATTCGTGAACGCAACAACGGCGTTGTTGAGGCCGGCGAGCCGATTCACCTACTGGCAATACGGATTACTATCGATCTGGAATTGAATATCCACGACGCGGTTGCCAGCATGGACTATACCCCCTACCAGATGTGCCCTTCGATAGCAGATAGGTACAAGCTACTCATAGGTACCCGCATAGCCCCTGGTTTTACCAAAAAATGCAAAGAGCTTTTCAGTGGGACTAATGGATGCACCCATCTATTAGAGTTATTGGGGCCGATTGCTACCACTGCATTTCAGGCAACACATACAGAGCGCAAAGACATAGAGGGCTGGGGTGAGGGAAATACGAAACCACACGTACTCAATACCTGCCATACTTTTGGTAGCTCAGGTGAGGTTGTTAAAAAATACTGGCCTAACTTTTACGAGCCAGAGAATAAGATCAAAGCGGAAAACATCAGCTAAGCTCTTGCGCCTGAGACATTATAAATTCAATAAACAATCGTGCTTTGCCCGGAATGTATTTGCGCTCTGGGTATAGCATATGCACATCCCGGGGATGCGGCTGCCAACTTGGCATCAACTTTGTTAAACGCCCAGCACTTATGAGTTTCTCAACAACATAATCAGGTAAGTTAACTATCCCCAGGCCATTCTCCGCTGCCCGCGCGGCGAGATTTAGCTCATCAACTTTCAACCGTACCTGCCCGGCTATTTTCACCTTCTCCCCTAATGGCCCATTAAAATTCCACACTGGAGTTCTTCGGGAAACAATCAACGTATGCTGATACAACTCTTCTGGATGCTTAGGAATACCACGACGGCTCAGATAATCATCACTGGCACAGACACTGAAACTGGATTCCATTAAAGGTCTGGAGATCCAGTTCTGCATATGCACATCGCCTATGCGAAATGCGACATCGACCCCCTCCTCAACCAGATCTATATTCCGGTTTACTACAATCAATTCAAGATTAATCCGTGGAAAACGCTCCATAAACTTAAAAAACCATTCCGCCAAAAGATCGTTAGTCAGGCTAACCGGCGCCGTTACACGCAACAACCCGGAAGGCTCAGCTAATTCATCATCAAGCTCCTTTGCAGCAAACTCCAACTCTGTAAACAAAGGCTGGCAACGATTATGGAACTTTTCTCCCGCTTCCGTCAGTACCATTTTTCGGGCACTGCGATGCATCAGCTTATAGCCCAGATCATGCTCTAACTGTTGCACCTTGCGGCTCACTGTCGAAGTAGGAACCGATAGAGATTCGGATGCCGAAAGGAAACTCCCCCTTTCAACCACCTTTAGAAATATATAAAGATCCTGATAGTTCATACGATCACCATAAACCCATATTTGGGATCATATATTACAATTCTTCATCAACTTTTTATATAAGCAATCATATATGATGATTTGATAACAATCATAACGATCCAGAGTGCTTATTTAATGAATATCGCAACCGAACATCTAAATAATCAAAAGCGCCCTGATATCCAACAGCTATTCGAACAAGTACGATTCCAGAATAGCGATGGTACTGTTTGGTTCGGCGAACAAAGAATGCTGTTGATGCAACTGGCATCACTGACCAACTTTCGCAAAGAACAGATCCTCACTGTTGGCCTGGAGCGAGCTAAAGGCTTCTTTATGCGCCTGGGCTATAGTCTTGGACAGAAAGATGCTGAGCTGGTTAAACGCCTATCAGGCAATCTTGCTCCAGAAGAGCTGTTTCGTACTGGCTTTCAGCTTCACGCCCTGAAAGGGTCGGTACGCGTCGAAGAAAAGACCCTGGAGATCGACCGGGAAAAGCAACATTTCTTAGCCAAATTTACTATGCATGATGCCTATGAAGCAGAAATGTTTACGTCGGAATTAGGGTTAATTGACGGCCCTGCATGCTGGGCTCTGGTCGGGCACGCCAGCAGCTTTGCTTCTGAACTATTAGGACAAGAAATTATTTTCAAAGAGAAACAGTGTCGCGGTTGCGGTGATCATCTGTGTCTGTTTGAAGGACGCCCGGCGACGGAGTGGGAAGACTATCAAACCTATCGTAACTACTTCAAATCCTCCCCTATTATTGAAGAACTGTATGAACTACAGGATCAGATATCCGTACTGCGGCATAAAATCGACAATAGCTCTAGTTTAGGCAACTTCATTGGCAAGTCTGATGGTTACCAAAAAGTTTGCAAGCTCGCAAAAAAAGCCTCAACGGGGAAGGTTTCTGTCCTGTTATTAGGCGAAACCGGTGTCGGTAAAGAACTGGTAGCTAAAGGGATTCACAAAAATTCAGAAAGATCGGAACAACCATTCATCGCAGTTAACTGTGCAGCAATTCCCCCCGATCTAATAGAGGCGGAGCTATTTGGCGTCGAGAAAGGAGCTTACACCGGCGCGACACAATCAAGAGAGGGACGCTTTGAACGCGCCCATAAAGGCACCATATTTCTTGATGAACTAGTTGAACTAAGCCCACGGTCTCAGGCGGCACTTCTTCGTGTCCTTCAAGAAGGCGAGCTAGAACGAGTAGGTGATACCCATACCCGCAGCGTTGATGTCAGGGTTATTGCCGCAACCAATGAGTCCCTGAGCAAGGCAGTCGAAGAGGGACGCTTCAGAGCCGACCTTTACTACCGGCTGAATGTCTATCCAATTGAGATCCCTCCCCTGCGCCAACGTCGAGAAGACATCTCGATGCTGACAGATCATTTTCTTAAAAAATACGAAGCCTTCTACACCAAAAAGACCCTGGGACTATCAGATCTGGCAATGAAAGCACTACTAAACTATCGCTGGCCCGGCAATGTTCGAGAGCTTGAAAATGTCATAGAGCGTGGGCTCATCCTGGCAGAAAGCGGTGAATCTATTGACGCTCAATACCTATTCCCAAGCATGAACATGGGACAGGACAGCCAGATTATTTCACCTGAAGGAGAGCTGATTAACGCGCCGACCTCTGCAAGTGAATTATCCCCGGATAGTACAGACTGGATGGATCAGGCACTAGATCAGATGGGGTCATTAGAAAAAGTTGAAGAAGCACTACTACAACACTCTCTAGTGCGCGCTGAGAACAATGTGGCCGAAGCGGCAAGATTACTGGGTATAACCAGGCCTACTCTGGCATACCGACTGAAGAAACTTAACATAGAGGTAGAATAAATGCTGTTCGAGCATAGTCAGAAACTCATGGCGGATGCAGTCGAATGCTCCAGACAGATGGGTATAAATATCAATGTCGCTGTCTTTGACCAGGGAGGCAATCTCTGCGCATTCCTGCGAATGGATAATTCCCCTTTAGGTTCCGTTGAAATAGCCCAGAAAAAAGCGCGTAGCGCCGTTCTGTTTGGCGCACCCACCGAAGCGTTAGGTCAGTTAGTGAAAAATCAGCAACTAGACAGTTTCGAACAGACCAACAACGGCCTGATTCTGTTTGCTGGAGGTGAACCTGTGTACCAACAACAACGACTGATTGGCGGCGTAGGAATCTCAGGAGGAACCGCTGCTGAAGATAAAGAGATAGCGTTAACGGCCATCAGAATGTCAGGCCTGAGTAATACGAGGACTAAAGATGAATCTTAAACTCAGCGTTGTAGACCAGGCTCCTGCTCATAACGGCCAGTCTCAGAGCGACGGCCTACACTACTCAACGCGACTAGCTCAATTAAGTGAAGAGCTTGGTTACCATCGTTTCTGGATAGCTGAGCACCACGATACTCGTAGCTACTCCAGCTCATGCCCGGAAATTCTAATTTCCCACATTGCGCAGAATACCCAAAAAATTCGTGTGGGAAGTGGCGGGGTTATGCTCTCCCATTACAGCCCCTTAAAGGTAGCTGAAACTTTCCGCACACTGGAAGCCCTGAATCCCGGTCGGATTGATCTGGGAGTTGGCCGAGCACCTGGGGGAACAGATATGACCAGTAAAGCGCTGGCATTTCCCAATCAACCCAATAATGCCGAGTTATATCCTTACCTGTTAAGCGATCTCAGTGGCTTCATTCATGACAGCCTTCCCGAAGAACACCCCTTTTCTGGCATTAATGCCACACCGATAAATAGCGCGTCACCAGAGCTTTGGACACTGGGTTCCAGCTCAGGCAGTGTGGATCTGGCCGCAGAGTTGGGACTAGGGTTTGTGCTTGCCCTATTTATCGGAATCCATGACCGACCTGCAGAGATTTTTGAGCGATACAAAAAACGATTCCGCCCAAATGGCAAAGGCCTTGAGAAGCCCCAGACGATTCTGTCTGTTGCTTGTCTTTGCGCAGAGAACAAAGAGGAAGCAGCCTATCTTGCTGCCCCTAATATGTATTGGAAAGTGATGGCATTTCGTCATGGGATTCGCGAACACATTCGCAGCCCTGAAGAAGCACTAGACCTGTATAGCAAACTACCGATCTCAGATCAGGCCTATTACCAGGAAACGCTGAAGTCTGTTGTCAGCGGCTCTGCTCAAGAGTGCCGGGAAGAACTGGAAACCCTGGCAGATCATTACCGAGCTGAGGAACTAATGCTGGTAAATGTCACCTATGATTTCGAAGACCGCTGTAACAGCTATAGAAAACTGATGGCCGAATTCAAGAAATAACTTGAATCCTTATACATAAAGTCTGTTTTTTAATAATCTAAAGCCTTCAAGCATCAGCTT
>JAGPUU010000238.1 GCA_018067325.1 Amphritea sp. | reverse complement strand
AACATCGATAAGGCAATAATGATGACGAATCCGATAACGCCCCCACTGATTGTATAGAGCGCCTTTTTTTGACCGTAGAGTGCACCATGTGTGATTGCCAGTAAGCCGTTAGGACCAGGAGCCAACGATAAACCAATCACCGCCACTAAATATATCAACCATGATTCCCATGTCATAACTGTTTTCCTCAGCTTATTTTAATACCCGGTTAGTGTATCCCGAACACACGAATACCAATGATTGTTTTAAGACATTATATGGTTTTATATGAACAATCATTTAGAAATACTGATGCAGCCTATGGCGTATAACACTGCGCACCTTATTGCTCCCCTAGAAGCTCTTGAATACGCTTCCTCCTCCTTATCACTCCTCTACCTTCCTACGGATTCGTGGATAAGCTGCGCTTTTCTGGTGATGAAATAGATCACAGCCTGCATCGTTATTGTACTTGGATTTGTGTTGGGCTAATTTCCCACAAACTGTTTGCAAGGCTATTTCTAGAGCGGGCTTCGATCTGCAATAAACGCAAGACGAAACCCTATTCGTTCACTTTGTATAGATGAAAGCATTTAGAAAATTTGCCTCATTCACCCGCAGAAACACGAATAATTTCGCCGATATAGTGTTGGAATTATCGTTTTCTAGGTGGATTGTTTTTCCTTCTTGATACAAGTCATATACTACATATAGTGTTTTAAATAATATGAATGTCAATATGTAGTTATTTGCATGCATCTATTTCTTGTTTCTGTCTATATAGGTGCTTTTTATATCAGAGGAAAAACGCATGCCCGCATTGTTAGAAAACACCGTGCTCGAGAGCCCGTTAAATAGCTCAGAACTATCGACAGCAGAAATCACCCTGCAAGATACATCACTTGATATTTGGGATACCAAATACTGTTTAAAGTCGAAGCAAGGAGTCATGCTCGACAACTGCATTGATGATTCCTTTATTCGTGTAGCTAAAGCTCTGGCAGCGGTAGAAGCGGATGAGAAAAGCCAAGCACATTGGAATAAGCAATTTTTATGGGCGTTACGCCATGGCGCTGTTCCTGCTGGCCGGGTTATTTCCAACGCGGGAGCACAGCAACACAAACCTGCAACCTCAACAATAAACTGCACCGTATCGGGTACTATCTACGATTCCATGGATGACATCCTAGGTAAGAACCACGAGGCTGGGCTCACCTTAAAAGCCGGTTGTGGGATTGGTTATGAGTTCTCTACCTTGCGGCCAAAAGATGCCTTTGTCTCAGGTGCTGGGGCTTATACCTCTGGGCCTTTGTCCTTTATGGATATCTTTGACCGCATGTGTTTTACCGTATCTTCAGCCGGTGGTCGGCGCGGTGCGCAGATGGCAACCTTTGATGTGGGCCATCCTGATGTACTTGAATTTATTAAAGCCAAACGCGAAGATGCGCGCTTACGGCAGTTCAACCTGTCATTACTTATTACCGACCAGTTTATGCATGCCGTCAATGCAGATAATGACTGGCCGCTGGCGTTTCCAATGACTGAAAAAGAACAGCAACGAGATAACATCAATCTTGCTGACTCCCAACAAGTTTTATGGCGAGAGTGGCCGATTCAACAAGGTTATATCACTAATAGTGAAGGGCTGGTGGCTTGCAAAATCAGTAAAACGGTAAGAGCAACACACCTATGGAACGCCATTATGAGTTCCACATACGACTTTGCTGAACCCGGCTTTATTCTAATCGACAAGGTAAATGAGCAAAATAACAATTGGTTCTGTGAAAACATCCGCGCAACGAACCCCTGCGGAGAACAACCACTACCGCCTTATGGTAGCTGTTTACTCGGTTCTATTAACCTTACCAAGTTTGTACTAGATCCATTTACTAACCAGGCTTGCTTTGATTGGGACAGCTTTAAAAGTACTGTGACTATCTTCACCCGTATGTTGGATAACGTGGTAGAAATCAACGGGTTACCCTTAGCAGAACAGCGTCATGAAATTAATCATAAGCGCCGCCATGGTATGGGTTACCTTGGGCTAGGCTCCACTATTACCATGCTTAAAATGCAGTACGGTGATGCCGCATCAGTTACCTTTACTGAACAAGTGACTAAAGAATTGGCCATTACTGGTTGGCGCGCAGGCCTTGATTTGGCAAAAGAGAAGGGCGCCGCACCCATTATGGAGGAGCAGTTCGAAGTCACTGGCGAGATGTTACGCAAACGCCCCGAGATGCTCGATGATGGTTATAAAGCAGGGGATTCAGTGACAGGAAAAGTACTTCACGCCCGTTATAGCCGCTATATGCAAAAGATAGCTAAAAGTGAACCTGAGCTAGTTAAGCAATTAGCAGAGCATGGCTGCCGATTTACCCATCATAGCTCCATAGCACCAACAGGAACCATTGCACTATCAATAGGCAACAACGCCAGTAATGGCATTGAGCCGAGCTTTGCGCATCACTACTCACGCAATATCATTCGCCAAGGGAAAAAATCTAAAGAGAAAGTCGATGTGTTCTCTTATGAACTTCTAGCGTATCGCCATCTGATTAATGCAGAGGCCATGCCTTACAGCGATAACACAGAGCAACAGCTTCCAGACTATTTCATCTGTGCTGATGATATTCATCCAAAGCAACATGTCGATATACAGGCCGCAGCTCAAAAATGGATAGACTCCTCAATATCCAAAACCGCCAATGTACCCACCGATTATCCTTATGATGAGTTCAAAGATATTTACCTTTATGCGTATGAGCAAGGACTAAAAGGTTGTACTACTTTTCGTTTTAATCCTGAGGCTTTCCAAGGTGTATTGGTAAAAGAGCAAGACCTAGAAAACACCCTGTACGAGTTTACGCTGGCAGATGGCAGCACCGTAGAATTAAAAGGTAATGATGAGGTTGAATACGATGGCGAGTCACACACAGCGGCTAATCTATTTGATGCACTAAAAGAAGGTTACTACGGTAAATTTTAATATTAACTTTATATATCAGATGTTTAGATTATTAAATTAATGTGGAAGTTTGT
>JAGPUU010000234.1 GCA_018067325.1 Amphritea sp. | reverse complement strand
CACCTTTAAACAACAAAACAGTATCCCGGTAGAGGCGGGATAAAACAGCGAGAGCTAACAGTCCCATGCTAAGGGGGATCACACTTTTGATTAACCAGCGATAGGGGAGGCCAGACGGTGACTCTGAGTGTTCGTTAATGCGATAAGATTCGGCCACGAAATCCAGGCTGTGAATAAAGATAACTGCGATAAACGGTAGCACCATAAGCAGGATGCTAAGGATCTCAATGATATTTTTTGTTTTAGCTCTGAAATGGGAATAAAACAGATCGACACGGATATGCGAATTAGTGGTTTGCGCATAGGACAGACCAAACATAACGCCAACGGCATACAGGTGCCATTGGAGCTCTTCAAAAATGACCAGGCCGCTTGAGAAGCCTTTACGTAGTACTACCTGAGTGATAATGACAAGGACTAAGAGGACATAGGACCAGGCGATCAGGTGTCCGATCTTCTGTATCATCCGGTCAATGCTGTCCGCGAGTGGAACGCGGGGCAGGCTGCTTGGCTCATTCACAATAATGCACCTTTACCAGTTATTGTTATAGTTATGTATAGCTTGAGTCAGGCTAATACGTATAAGTTTTTGAAAAAACTCTGAAAAAAAGACGCACTAAAGACGGTGCGAACAGGTCCCTTGCACCTCTGTTTTACAGATGGTTTTCATACAGTATAGATAGAAATGCAGGGGGATAGAGTTATCCCCCCTACTTGGTTTTAGAGCTTACTTATTCGTAGCGCGTGGTAAGAATGCGTTAGCTTCCCATAGGTCATAACCTTTACGGAAAGTGCTCAGATCATCCCAAACCTTTTTGAAGAAAGGGTCAGCAGCAGTCTTTTCAACAACAACTTCGTCCCATTTTTCTTCAAACGTTTTCAGCATGTTGTCATTCCAGTAACGAATGCTTACACCCTGGTCTTTCGCTTTAGCCATGACTTCAAACTGCATAGACTCACCTTCAGCAATCGCATTAGTCATGGATGCTTTACAGGTGGTCTCTAGAATAGCTTGCTGTCCTGTGGACATTTTGCCCCAGGCATCTTTGTTGACGAGCAGTTCAAAGACAGTTGCTTGCTGATGCCAGCCAGGGAAGTAGTTATATTTGGCAATTTTGTGTAGGCCAAGAAGCTTATCAATGGCTGGTTGAGAGAACTCGGTCGCATCGATTGCGCCTTTCTCCAACGCGCCGAAGATTTCACCACCGGGTAGCTGAGAGGTAGAAACGCCCATTTTCTCCATAACTGAAGCGCCCAGTCCGAAGAAACGCATATTCAGACCTTTAAGGTCTTCAGGCGTGTTGATCTCTTTCTTAAACCAGCCGGAAGTTTCCGGAGAGATAATGGCACAAGGAATAACTTTAACGTTGAAGCCGTTAGTGTCGTACATCTCCTGATACAGTTTCATGCCGTTACCATAATACAACCAGGCCATATACTCGCCAGCTTCAGGGCCGAATGGTACTGCAGAGAATAGAGCAGCGGCTGGCATTTTACCCTGCCAGTAACCTGCTGTGGCATAACCGGAGTTAACTTTTCCTGAAGATACAGCGTCTAGAATCTCTTTCGCGCCTACCAACTTACCCGGCTCGTAGATTTTCATCTTAAGAGAACCGTCACTCATCACTGGAAGCTGTTCAGATACCCACTTAATAGGTGTACCCAAAGCTGGTAGGTGAGAGCCGAAAGCGATAGGCGTTTTTAGAAGAACCCGGTCTGCGGCCTGAACAGTTGTCGTTGCGGCCGTTAAAGCGGTTGAGAGTACTGCAGCGGAGACCAGAGACTTTGAAAATGTATTCATGGTGTATCCTCGTGACGTTTTGTTGTTTTTATCTTATTTGCCGGGTTCAGAACAGGCCATTCGGAAGCCTTTAAAAAATGTTCTTGAATAATTGGTAATACCAATTTACCATGCAATTAGTCGCTACCTTAAAAGTTACGGGTATATCTTGTCAATGCTTTTTTATGTATTAAAAGTAGACCTATCTTCTGAAAAAGCGCTATTTTTTATGTAAATCAATGGGAAAGCGCAGGGTTTGATCTGGTCAGACCAATTTCGAATTGTTGCGATTGATAGGGTTCTATATAGTGCATGCCTGAAATAGGCGCCTACTATTAACCATGGGCAACCTATTCTAAGCCGGTTGATATAATTAGATGCAGTACTAGAACGTAGTGCTGCGGTGGAGAGCGTAAGATGGCGTATCAGCGAGTAAAGCAACCCAAGATATCCGATGTGATCATGGGGCAGTTGGAAGAGATGGTGCTCGAAGGTACGCTTAAGCCTGGTCAAAAATTACCGCCGGAACGAGAATTGGCTAAGCAGTTTGAGGTTTCACGCCCTTCATTAAGAGAAGCCGTACAGAAACTGGCAACCAAGGGTATCTTGATCAGCCGGCAGGGTGGCGGCACCTACGTTTCTGAAGAGCTGGGTGGGGCGTTCTCAGACCCTTTGTTAGAACTTTTCCGCACGCATCCCGAAGCTCAGTATGACCTATTAGAGTTTCGTCATGCCCTCGAAGGCGTCTCTGCATATTACGCAGCCCTACGAAGCACCCCTGCAGATAAAGAAAATATTAGGGCCTGTTACGAAGCCTTGCAGGGCTATCATGACAGAAAGGAGTTCGATAA
>JAGPUU010000230.1 GCA_018067325.1 Amphritea sp. | reverse complement strand
GAGTCTGCTTATCTGAGTGCTGATTTGCAGACTTTTTCTGAGGCCGACATCATCTCGCCAATTCAATTGGCCGTCGCTGGACTGTTTTCAGAAATAATGGAGCCATTATTTTCTGATTGGATTGCACAGCTTCTTACTCTGTTTTCTGTAGCAGCTCTCTCACCATGAAAAGGGCGGCAATGGCTCTGGCTTCAGAAAAGTCGTCTCGAAGGAACAGTTCATCCAGTTGGCTCAGAGGCCAGCGAATCACCTCCATCTCTTCCGGTTCATCGCCTTGTAAACGGCAGGGAAATAAGCCCTGTGCCATCACTGCGGTGATTTTATGGCCCATGTAATTGGGTGCTGAGGTCATCTCTTTGATAAAGGTTAGCTGTTCGGCACCGAACCCTGCTTCCTCTTTGAGTTCTCTGTTGGCGGCTTCAAAAGCATCTTCACCCGGGTCGATCAGTCCTTTAGGCAGAGTTATCAGATAGTCTTCGAGGCCAACGGCGTACTCTTTTATCAACAGTACGTTTTGCTCATCATCGATGGCGGCGATCATTACCGCCCCTCGTCCCCGATTGGCCAGGCGTTCGTAAGTACGCTCTACACCGTTAGAAAAGCGCAGCTCTATCTCTTCAACATGAAACAGTCGGCTTTTAGCGGCGGGTGTTGTCTTCAAAATATCCGGTTTTACAGGCATACTGGACCGTTCCTCGGCATTCAATGTCGTTAAAGAGCCTGCGAGCAGGTTTCTTAATCTTAACCTGAGGCGCTGACTTTTTATATGGATTGGCAAAATATTGATACGGTGCTTCTGGATATGGATGGCACCCTGCTTGATCTTCATTTTGATACTTTCTTCTGGCTGGAGCATCTGCCGGTTCGTTATGCCGAGCTACACAGCATCGACAGAGAAGAAGCGACCCGATGGCTACATGAACGAATCATGCAGGAACAGGGTACTCTGAACTGGTACTGCCTGGATTATTGGTCCCGGGAGCTTAATGTTGATATTAAAGCCTTGAAAACCGAGATTCGTGAGCGTATTGCTTTTCGTCCGCATGTTCACGATTTTCTGGAACACCTGAAAGGGGAAGGTGTTCGGCGGGTAATTGTCACTAATGCTCACCGGGATAGCCTGACCTTGAAGCTGGAAGAGACTGGGCTGGATCAGCTGGTTGACCGAATTATCAGCTCCCATGATTATCAGGTAGCGAAGGAGCATCAGGGCTTTTGGCATCGACTTCAGGAAGAGGAGCCTTTTGATCCGGCGCGGACATTGCTGGTAGATGATAGTCTGGCGGTACTGGGTTCGGCTCGGAAGTATGGCATCGCTTATCTGTTGAGCATTATTCAACCCGACAGCCAAAAGCCAGGGCGAGAGATCATTGATTTCAACGCGATAGAGCACTTTGATGAGATTATTAAAAAATAGATGAATACTCAGCATCAGAAAGAATCGCAGCAGGATAAGAAAGTTCGCCTGGATAAATGGTTATGGGCGGCCCGTTTCTTTAAAACCCGTGGGGCAGCTAAACAGGCGGTTGAGGGTGGCAAGGTCCATTATGAAGGCCAGCGGGGCAAATGTAGTCGTAATGTTGAAGTCGGCGCGCAGCTGATTATTCGTCAGGGTTACGAAGAGAAAAAGGTGGTGATTAAGGCGATATCGGATCAGCGGCGCGGAGCACCGGAGGCGCAGCTGCTGTATCAGGAAACTGAAGAGAGTATAAAGTTGCGGGAAGAAGGGGCGGCGCAGCGTAAAGCGATGCGTGGAAATGTTGGGCCAGATCATCGGCCCAATAAGAAAGAGCGGCGTAAGATTATGCAGTTTAAGGATCGCTAGCCGAATAGGCGTTGTGATAAAATTTCAGTTTTCCGAAAGCTCGTTTATAGCCTCGAGTTATAACTTCGGTAAGCCACTTTAAGATAGAGTTTCAGAGATCGATATGAGCAGTTCCGACAAGCTTCAAAGGGTTCTTTTCGAACATGCGGACATCCGCAGTGTACTGACCGGATTGGAACAGAGCTATCAACAAGCGATAGAACAGCATAATTACCCGGCACTGATAAATAAGTTACTGGGTGAGATGATGGCGGCTGTTAGTTTGCTGAGTGCCACGCTTAAGTTTGATGGCCGTTTAATACTTCAGGCTCAGAGTGAAAATCAGGTTAAAGTGTTGATGGCAGAGTGTAACCATCAGCGGGACCTGCGAGCGATTGCCCGCTTTGAAGGTGAGCTGCCTGAACAGGCTGAGTTCTGCGAACTTTTACGTGGCGGCCAATTGGTTATTACGATTGAACCGGATCAGGGTAAACGGTATCAGGGCGTCGTTCCTCTTGAAGGCGAACGTCTGAGTAACTGTCTGGAAGCTTATTTTAGTCTATCTGAACAGTTGCCAACACAGATTCACTTGGTTGCTGATGAACAGCGTGCAGCGGGTTTTCTACTGCAGGTGATGCCGGCTAAAGGTGACTCTCAGACGGACTGGGAACATTTCAGTTTTCTCGCGTCCACACTGACCGATGAAGAGTTACTGGAACTGGATAACGCCACTATTTTGCGTCGATTGTTTCATGAAGAAGATTGCCGTTTGTATGATGCTGATGCATTACAGTTCAATTGTGATTGTTCCCGTAAACGGACCGCCGATGCTCTGCGCTACCTGACTCAACAGGAGTTGGAAGAGATTATTCAGGAAGAGGGCAGCATCGATGTTAATTGCCAGTTCTGCAATGAAAAATATAGCTTTGACCAGGCTGATATCACCCTGATGTTCTCTCATAGTGCCAATATTGCCGGATCAGATCAGCTACATTGATGCCCACTAAAATAAATCAATAAATATGAAGTTGAGTGTGAAAACTGATTTAAGTCATTAATATTAGAACGTTTTTTGTGCGTTTTCAGTCTAGTTAGGAAACGTTCTCAATTGATGGTGTTTTGCACGATTTTTTGACATAATACGCCTCCTTATAATAACGGCCCCGTTGACTCTCCGGCAGGAAAGTCAAAAAAAAACAGGGGTCATGCTGCATAAATCAGGTAAATAATTTTTTTTTGGCAGAAGCCAAGGGAATCAAGCAATGAGCAAAGAAACCGTGAACTCTGTACACGTAAATTTGAGCCCGGCTCAACTAGTTGAAAAAGCCATTCAGCGTGGTGAAGGAACTCTGGCTGATACTGGTGCACTGGTTGTTATAACCGGTAAGCGTACAGGTCGTTCTCCGATGGATCGTTATATCGTTGATGAAGCCAGCACCTCTGATGCCATTCATTGGGGACCCATCAACCGCCCATTCGACGCCGATAAGTTTGACGCGCTCTGGGGACGGGTTGAAGAGTACTTGGCTGCTCGCGAGCACTTTGTATCTAATGTTCATGTTGGTTCTGATACTAATCAATACCTGCCGGTAGAGATGACGACAGAAACTGCATGGCAGAACCTGTTTGGTCAGAACCTGTTTATCCGCCCGGAAGAGTTTAATCCGAAGGCGAAAGAAGAGTGGCAGATTATTAACGCTGCAGGCTTTGAATGCGAGCCTGAGCGTGATGGTACTAACAGCGATGGCTGTGTGATCATCAACTTTGCTAAGCGCAAAGTACTGCTGGCAGGCATGCGTTATGCCGGTGAAATGAAAAAAGCGATGTT
>JAGPUU010000219.1 GCA_018067325.1 Amphritea sp. | reverse complement strand
ACACTTCTGGCACCACTGGTAAGCCAAAAGGCGTTGTACGTGATAACGGCGGTCATGCCGTGGCATTGAAGTACAGCATGAAAGCAATTTACAACATGGAGCCCGGTGAGGTGTTCTGGGCTGCATCGGATGTTGGCTGGGTTGTTGGACACTCTTATATTGTATACGGCCCGCTTCTGGCTGGTTGTACCACCATCGTGTACGAAGGTAAGCCGATTAGAACACCGGACGCAGGTGCATTCTGGCGGGTTTGTGCAGAGTATGGTGCTAAGGCTTTGTTTGCCGCACCTACCGCATTCCGTGCAATCAAGAAGGAAGATCCTGATTCAGAGCTACTCAAGGCCTATGATCTGAGCAAGCTGGAAACGGTTTTCATGGCCGGTGAACGACTTGACCCACCAACTTACCACTGGACGAAAGAGACTCTGGGTAAGCCTGTTATCGATCACTGGTGGCAGACTGAAACAGGTTGGGCGATCTGTGGCAACATGACCGGCGTAGAGATGCTTGAGCCTAAGCCAGGTTCATCAACCGTGCCGGTTAGTGGATTTGATATTAGGGTGCTCGATCATGAGGGTAATGAACTACCTAGTGGTGAGCAGGGCAATATCGCGCTTAAGCTACCGCTACCTCCAAGCTGTTTACCAACAGTATGGGGCGATTTTGAACGCTTCCGTACCAGTTATCTGTCTGAGTTCCCAGGTTATTACTGTTCTGGTGATGGTGGCTACAAAGATGATGACGGTTACGTTTTCATCATGGGCCGTACTGACGATGTTATCAATGTTGCAGGTCACCGCCTGTCAACTGGCGAGATGGAAGAGATCGTTGCTGATCACCCAGCAGTAGCCGAGTGTGCGGTAATCGGTATCAATGACCCATTGAAAGGTCAGCAGCCTGTTGGTCTGGTACTGTTGAAAAACGGTGTTGAGATCGATGATGCTCAGATCGAGTCTGAGTTAGTGGCGATGGTACGTAAAGAGATCGGTGCAGTAGCCTGTTTCCGACGCGCAATCGTCGTACAGCGCCTGCCGAAGACCCGTTCAGGTAAGATCCTGCGTAAACTATTGCGTCAGATCGCCGACGGCGATGATTACTCTATACCTTCTACTATTGATGATCCGGCATCTTTGCCAGAGATTCAGGAGATTATGGGGCGTCATGGTCTGGTAAGCTGATAAAAGCATCACTACCTATAAGGCAGCCTATTGGCTGCCTTTTTTGTTTTTTTATAAAACCTTATTTACTTCCCTCGTATCAAAGCTCTGCCATACTTTTAACGGGTCAGTGATAGAATGTTGTATACAAATTCGGCGCAAATAGCGCCTGAATGTTTGTGACTTTATAACTGAGACATTCCCTATGTATCTTAAATCATCGTCTCTGCGGTGGGTTTCGGCTTTTTCTCCAATGCAGGTATTTATCTTCCTGTTCATTTTACTGATGCTGTTCACTGGGTTCGCGCCATCAAGTTTGGCTCACGGTGTCTCCGACGACGACGCTTTGTTTATTGAGCAGGCCAGTGGAGTGCAGCTGTTTCCTTTTGCCTATCTGGGCGCGAAACACATGGTAACCGGATACGATCATCTCCTATTTCTGACAGGCGTCATCTTCTTCCTCTATAGAATGAAAGAGGTGTGCATCTATGTGACGCTGTTTGCTATAAGCCATAGCGTAACGCTTTTATATGGCGTACTTAGCGGGGTGCAGGTTAATGCTTATATTGTTGACGCAATTATTGGTCTCTCTGTTGTCTATAAGGCGTTAGATAATCTGGGAGCCTTCAGGCGTTGGTTTGGTTTTCAACCCAATGCCAAAGGCGCGGTGTTGGTTTTTGGCTTCTTTCATGGCTTCGGTCTTGCAACTAAGCTTCAGGACTTTGCTTTACCTGAGGAAGGGTTAATTGCGAACATTTTAGCCTTCAATGTTGGCGTCGAATTAGGTCAACTATTGGCACTAGGTACCATTCTCATCCTAATGAATTTCTGGCGCAAAACGGACGCTTTTGCCCGGCAGGCTTTTACCGCCAACGTCGCCTTAATGTCTGCTGGTTTTATTCTGATTGGCTATCAGTTAACAGGCTATTTAACGCTTTCCTGAGGTATCAAATATGCGGGATATATCTGATCTGAACCACGATGAGCTCCCCTCTGCGTCAAGCTTAATTAAAGCTACTGTTCTGGCGGCTGCATTAGGTCTTTTGATTCTTATTACTTTCATTTTGCCTGCAGAATATGGCATTGATCCTACGGGACTGGGAGATAAGATGGGGATGACCCTGTTAAATGCCGAACCTGTGGTAGAAGCACAAAATAACGCTCAACCTTCTAGCCTAATCAATGCTTCGTTAGATGTGCCCATTCCGCCTGTTTGGATAAGCTCTTCTCCATATCGTTCTGATGAGATGTCTTTGACTTTACAGCCCGATAAAGGGGCAGAAATTAAAGCCAGAATGAAAACCGGTGAAAACTTTGTTTTCAACTGGAAAGCAGAAGGAGGGGATCTGTACTTCGATATGCACGGGGAAAAACTAAATGCAGGCGATGAATTTACCAGCTATTGGTTGGAGCGGGCTAGATCCACAGCCAGCGGCTCCTTTGAAGCCCCGTTTGCAGGGACGCATGGCTGGTATTGGAAAAATAATGGCGCTGAGCCCGTTACTATTTATCTGAAAGTCAGCGGATTTTATGAAGAACTTTACAGGCCCTGATACACCTCCAAAAAATCCGATCACTACGCTACATTTTCCCGATCGCTGCGCTTGTCCAGATCTCGTAGAAACGATGTATTAGTCCTGTGGGAGCGACGCCCTCGTCGCGATAAAACTTAATCGCCCCTGGAAGGGGCTCCTACAAAGGGAGTCGACGTCAGATCGTTACGTTGTACGCTTTTTCGGACCACGGACTACGGCTCTTATTTATTCTCCGATGCTGACGCCTTCAGTAATATCCAGTCGAGTAGTCTGGTCGACAGAACCCGTCGAAGAAAGCCAAACAGGTAAGTAGGGAAGGTGACGTAATATCGGGGTTTGGGTCGCTTTTTTTCCAATGCGAGAATAACCTTGTCTAACACCGCTTCGGGCCCCAGAGTGAAGGGGTCATCGCCACTGTCTTCTTTGCTTAATCGCTGCAGTACTCTCTTATAAGTCTCGCGAAAAGGGCTGGTCTCTATATCGATATTGTCGCGAAATGCCTTGTGTGCGTTTACTCGGAATTGACTTCTTATCGGGCCTGGCTCGATGAGAGACACGTGGATATCGGTATCTGCCAGTTCCTGGCGCAGAGTGTCAGTGTAGCCTTCCAGAGCAAACTTACTCGTATTATAGGCACCCCGAAAGCGCATAGTGATCAATCCAAGCACCGAGCTATTCTGAATAATCCGGCCAAAACCCTGGCGGCGCATCA
>JAGPUU010000218.1 GCA_018067325.1 Amphritea sp. | reverse complement strand
TATTACCTATACAGATTGGCACCATTGCTCGGTTTTCAATCGATCAAGGCTATCTCCCAATGGTGTGGTGCTAATAATTCTTTGTACTTGTTGCAGAGAATAGCGTGCAGCAGAAAGCTCTGTGGATATGAGTTCGGTAGATACAAGCTCGATGAGTTTGTAATCATGGCTGTTATTGGCTTTCTTAAATTCAATATAAATAAATAGCGCGGTTTGAGATTGTCGTTTGCCAGGGGTTATCCAGTAACGCACATTGCATTGATGGAGGTTGTGCCAACAACTGGCTGGTGTGTTGAATACTACGGAGGGTTCATCCTGTTCGTTATTGGATGATGGTGACTCTGCGTAGGTAAAGTGTGCTTCAAACATGGATCTGCTCCCATTTTCATGAGAGCTGACGTTGTACGTGGGGGTTACCTGTTTTTTGTCGGTAATGACCACATCGTTACGCTATAACTTAGCGAAACAACCACCTTGCCCAGGTAGGCAGGTTGGCGAGGACGTCAGCCCTTCTCTTGATGTTAATAATAATTTTGAGATATCGATTCTATGTAAATGGCTGAGTGGTTGCAAGCGTTGTCTGAGCCAGCTCTGTGTAATGTTTTCAGCGTAGTTTTTATTTATCCTCTGATTTAATCGATCTGGCTTTATCCGTGCGGCCATGGAGTGCGAACTTGCTCGGTAACTTCTATGCGAAATATGTTATAGCTCAAATTCAGCAGGGCAAGTAGCTAGTGAGTATGGCCCTTGCCCAAGGTATTTTAAAACGACTAGGTTGTTTTATTATTCAATCCTAGCTGCTTAATGCTGCAAGGTAAGTGTATTGCCTCGCTGGGTGATTTCCAGGTGCTGTAAAAAACTCATGCCTAGTAAAATCGTCTCGCCCTGCATGTGTGGATTGATGTGGGCAGATACATTCGGTAGCGATAACCCGCCTAAAGCAACCGAATCAAGCAGGGTATCATAGACTTTGATAGTGCCATTGGCTGTATTGGCATAGGAGGCTCGGCCAGGGGTCAGCTTGAGCCTATCGGCTAGTACGCCGGGGATACTGATATCGGTCGCGCCAGTATCCAGCAGAAAGCGAACCGGTTTACCGTTGATGCTACCGGGGGCGATATAATGCCCTTGGCGATTACGTTGCAACACGACAGGCTCACTGCTTTTAGTGGTGGCCAGATCGTAGTTAGGATCATGTTTCTGTAGCAACTGATCCTGGAATATCAGATAAAATATGCCCAGGATGATAACCCAGGTCAGATGGGTAAAGAGCTTGGCAATAAAACGGCGGCTACTGTCCTGTTTCATAATGCTCCTGTATATTACGCTTAGTCATAGACTTAAGTATGATTAACAATGCTTTATCCGGTTCAGTTCGTCAGTAATTTTTAGTCACTGTCTTTTCATCAGAAAAGATAAGTCTCAGTAGGTTCAGTTTTAGCATAAGCTAACTGACTAGGAATACCCACTGCATCAGATTGCTGCAAGTCATTGGCTTGATAAAGTAAATTGGAGAGAAATCGAGTGCAGTTCCATTCCCAACGCCAGATGATTGCCGATGAAGTACATGCCCGGCCGTTTCAACAACTTAGCGCGCCACTGAAAGTACTGCATTTCGCCCTGATGCTTGAAGAAAAGAGTATCTCTGAAGTACGCAATGACATTTCGGAGTTCTTTGTCGCTTGCGGTGGTCAGGCGATGGAACCTGGGGCGAGTTTCTGCTATCAGCAACTGGAGACGCTGGCGCTGCGTTGGGAAGCGCATACCGAGTTTTACACTCTGACGCTTTACCATAATCAGCTAGATAATAGCTGGGAACAGACGTTGCCAGGGCTGCCGGGCAATTGGAACGATCAACTTCCCGGTGAATTGATAGCTGGTGTTCAGATTCAAGTGCTAGCGCCTTCCGCTGAAGGTGATGAGCAGATGGCAAAAGATCTGTTTAAAAATAATCAGTATATTGGTTCCAATGTAATGCGAGGGGCTGCAAGGGTCTGGACCGATTTTCGCGCAGAAGGTGAGTTTTTTCTTGATCGTATTCTGGTGAAAAACATAGATATGCACGGTTATCAGTGCGGTCGACTGATACAGCGTCTGTGTGAAATTGATACTTACCGGGCGGTGGCTTTATTAGGCATAGAGCCCGCACGCAAAGTGATGCAAAAGGTCACCAAACTGGATCGTGAACTGGCTGAAATTACCGTCAAGTTAAGCGAACTGGAAAAAGGGGATGAATCAGATACTCTGGATGCTCTGATGGCACTGTCAGCCCAGGCGGAAGAGATCTCAGCGGATACGGTGAACCGCTTTTCAGCTTCCGATGCTTACTATGCGCTAGTAAGGATGCGGATATCTGAGTTGGAAGAGATTCGCATTGAAGGGTTACAGACGCTGGAACAGTTTATTGAGCGCCGGGTTGATCCGGCAATGCGTACCTGGCGAGCAGCAGCACAACGTCTGGAGCGGTTGTCTCAGCGAATAGCCCGTGCCAGTAATCTGTTGCGTTCCCGGGTAGATCTATCGACTGAGCAGAAGATCCACGGTCTGCTCAGCTCAATGAATAAACGTACTCGCCGTCAGTTGAACCTGCAGGCGAAATTGGAAACCTTCTCCATTATCGTTGTGACGTACTACTTGTTCGATCTGGTGGAGCGGACTATCCGCCATATGACGACTGGAGAGCCTCGAGACATGGCTATTAACTGGCTTAGTTATTCCTTGCCTGGGATTGTCTTGCTGGTTTGGTGGTATGTCCGTCGGGTGACCAAAGAGTTTAAGTCTGATGATTAAGGCTTTACCGAAATTTATTTTCAGTCAATAAAGTGCTTATGCCTGTGGTAAAAATAGGGTAAATTTCTTCGAAACAGCTGTGTTTACTACGGTAAATGAAGTGGTTGAGAAGGGATTTATCCCGGTTGTAAAATCTACAGGCCGATAGGCTGTTGCATCTATTGGGCAGGCTGTTATACTGCCGCCTGTCTTGTTCGAGACGACCTTAAGTGGTCACGTTATGGTGGCTCCATTGGTCCTCCCGCAACGATAAACCGTGAACCTGGTCAGACCTGGAAGGGAGCAGCCACAGCGGTGGATTTGTGTGCCGGGATGTGGCTGGTGGAGCTGTCACCTAATACTTCAAGTGATTGATTTTGTAGAGATTATCTCTGTTGTACACGCAAGTGGTACAAACAGCTGGTACATTCCAATGTCCAAACCCCCATCTTATTTACTTCTATCAAGACACTCCGTCTGGTATTTCCGTATTGTTGTTCCTGAATGCTATCCGTACGCTTTTTAATAAGTGTGAAGCTTTGATTCGTAGCCGTGAATTGTTAGGGCCGATTCAGCAGTTGTGTACTGAAGCAGGATAAGAAGACAGTTGTTTTTATAGACGAAGTGCTTATAAAGTGTCTCAAATCAACAAATGTCTAGAGTATATAAAAATAGTCCTGACCAGATTGATTTATTAATATGATCATATCTGTAGAATGTCTCGTAATGGAGACGGGTTGTGCCTTGTTGTTGCGTGAGCAGCATTTTTCTTATCTGTGCATAGCGTCGGTAATGGATGACATATAAGAACGAAAATTATTATTGTATCTGTGAACAGGCGGTAAGACACAATGAGTCTCTTTGGTAACCAGAAGTGC
>JAGPUU010000211.1 GCA_018067325.1 Amphritea sp. | reverse complement strand
GACAAATACTGAGCAGCGTAGGCACTATCTTAATTTTACGAAGGTGTATTCACATCTGTCGAATAAAATATTTACTCAGAAAGGCAAGTATCAGCAAGCCGAGATGAGCGACTTTAACGGCAAGCGTTTTGCTGTTCCAAGAGGAACGGCGCTGGTCAGTTATATCGGTAATAACTACCCGGATATCGAACTGGTTCAAGTTGAAGATCTTGGAGACGCCTTCAATCTATTAGCCGCTGGACAGATTGATGGGGTTGGTTCCTATGCCTCTGCTGGCTACCTTTTCTCTTTTATGGAAGGTATTGATAACATCAGTATCGTGGGTAGTGTCGGCTTTGATTATCATATCTCTTTTGGGTCTCGAAATGATCAGCCGTTGTTGAGGTCTCTGTTAGATAAGGCGCTAGCAGCGGTCACCGTTGAACAGAAAAGAGCGATAGAAAGCCGTTGGGTTCAGCCAGAAGACACCCAAAGGATTGATAAAGAGACCTATATAAACGCTCTTAAAATGCTGGGCTTTATCCTGACTGTTGCTGGACTGCTAATCGTGATTTTTTGGAACAGAAGCCTGAAGCGTGAAGTGCTTTATCGAAAGGAAGTTCAGAAAGAGGTTAGCTTCCTTGCTTATCATGATGAACTGACTGGTGCTTACAATAGACAGTTTCTGATAGAGACATTAGCTGAATATACTCGCCTGGCCTATTCAGAAGACAGGTCTACCTGTGTGATATTGTTGGGGCTGGATAATTTTAGTTTGATTAATGAATTTCATGGCCAGAAAATTGGCGATTATGTTCTTAATCGGATGAGTGAACGGCTTGAATCCCGCTTAAGTGGTGATGCTGTGTTAGCGCGTACCGGCGGTGATGAATTTACGGTGTTACTCAGAAAAGCCAATAATCATGTTGTATTGAGTCATCTGGCGGATGTTCTGATTGCGGAAATTAACTCGCCTATCGCTTATGGTGATCAGAGCTTTTCATTGACTGCAACCGCAGGAATATCAATTCAAGCAGAGGAGTTAGATGAGCCTTTGCGTTTGCTTGAACAGGCTGATCTGGCGCTGCATGAAGCGAAGCGAAAAAACCGGGGTCACTATCTCTTTTATGCAACAGAGATGAGTGACAAGTTAAAGGAAAGAGAGCAGCTGGCAAAAGCGTTGACCTATGCGTTGAATACCGAACAATTTTACCTGGATTACCAGCCTCAGGTTTCACTGGGTACTGGTGAGGTCATAGGTTTTGAAGCGCTGGCGCGTTGGCAGCATCCTGATAAGGGAAATATTCGACCAGATAAATTCATAGCATTGGCTGAGCAGGAAGGACTGATCGTAACTCTGGGCGACCGTGTGTTGCGCTTGGCCTGTGAACAAGGTCGTAAATGGTTGGATCAGGGGCTGGCATTTCAGCGCATTGCAGTCAATGTGTCGGTAAAACAGTTTGTTGAAGCTGATTTTGTTAGTAAAGTGCTGAATACACTTGAACAGGCCGGGTTTCCGCCATCAAAATTAGAGTTGGAAATAACAGAGTCAATATTCCTCGGTGATCGGGATCTGGCGAAAGAGACCATGGAAAAGTTGACCCGTCAGGGGATCTGTTTCGCTATCGATGATTTCGGTACTGGCTTTTCATCTTTGCTCTATCTGAAAGAACTGCCCGTATCAAAGCTTAAACTGGATCAGGGGTTTATTCGAGGCATCACTAAGGATCATTCAAGCCTGCAGATTGTTAAGGCGTCGCTGCAGATGGGGCATGCGCTGAATATGGATGTGATCGCTGAAGGGGTCGAAACCCTTGAAGAACAGAGTCTGTTAATAGATCTGCACTGTGGGCAAGCCCAGGGTTATCTATTTAGTCGTCCCCTGAAAGCGCAGTTGATCACGGCTGAAAAAATAGCTCAGATCCAGCAAAGTGTAATCCTTGTAACTGAAACTTAAATACTTGTTAATCACTCTGTAATGATTTCTGAAGGACACTGTTGCTAAATAGCATACATTGGACTTAGAACAGTGAACGCATTGCAGCAGCGATTAGTCGCATTTGATGTCTCTTTATACTACCTATGTTTTGGTACATGCCGCTCACCGGTCATGCCTATCGTTAGTCGTTTGATCTCAAAGCTCGGAAATGGAGGTCTATATCTGGCTATAGGCTTGTTGGTGGCTTTGTTTGAGTTGGAAAGCGGGGCTGACTTTCTTATCACCGGACTTCTTTTGTTCGCTATTGAACTGCCTGTGTACATCTTTCTAAAAAAGACCATAAAGCGGGACAGGCCCTGCGATCATTTCGAAGATGTTACACCGCAAATTACACCTTCAGATAAGTTTAGTTTGCCGTCCGGTCATGCTGCAGCAGCGTTTGTCTTTGCGACTGCGCTGACCTACTACTATCCATCACTCATGCTGCCTGCCTATGGCGTTGCTTCACTGATTGCACTGTCACGGGTTTTTCTCGGTGTGCACTACCCAACAGATATTCTTGCAGGAGCAGCGCTGGGCCTGGGTTCCGCTGTTATCGGTTTGAACCTGATATAAGTGTTTTAATTTCTCAATTCCAGAGCGTTGCGATGAAAATTCTTTATGGTGTGCAGGCAACAGGTAATGGCCATATTACCCGGGCTCGGGTGATGGCTCCGGCTTTGGTGAAAGAGGGAGTAGAGGTCGATTTTCTCTTTAGCGGTCGTGAAGCAGATAAGCTTTTCAATATGGAACCTTTTGGTGACTATCAGGTACGCAGAGGCCTTACCTTCAGTGTTTCCGATGGAGAAATTGATCGATGGCGAAGTCTGACTCAGAATAATCTTATTCAGTTAATTCGTGATATTCGCGGGCTAGATCTGAAAGAGTATGATCTGGTCATCAGTGATTTTGAGCCCGTTACCGCCTGGGCTGCAAAGCTCCAAAAGAAACCCTGTATTGGAATAGCGCACCAGTATGCTTTTAGTTATCCGATTCCAGGTCCCGGTATCGGCTGGATGATGATGGCGATAATTCGGTTCTTTGCACCGGTTCAGCAAGGTATTGGCCTGCATTGGCATCATTTTGACGGGCCGGTATTACCACCCCTGATTGAATCTCAACCTTATCCAACGACTCAGCAAGCAGGCATGATCCTAGTGTATCTTCCATTTGAGAATCGAGAACAGATTCGTCAGTGGTTAATGCCTTTCAATGACTATGAGTTTCATGTCTATTGTGATGTTTCTACGGCCGAAGACGAGGGACATATCCTCTGGCGCCCATTATCCCGGGAGGGTTTTAGGCGCGCTCAGGCTTGTTGCGATGGCGTCATTGCTAACTGTGGTTTTGGTTTGGCAAGTGAGGCTCTTCAAGCCGGTAAAAAGCTACTTACGAAACCATTGGCGGGTCAGCCTGAGCAAGTTTCTAATGCGGCTGTGTTGGAGCGCCTGGGCTTAGCTGAGGTGTTTCATCGATTGGAAGCAGAGCAGTTCTATCGTTGGGCGGGGCAGGCTTCGCCTGAGCCTATCGTTTATCCTGATGTAGCGGCTACGTTGGCTCGCTGGATTCGTGGTGGCTGCGAACAAAGTGCGACTGAGCTTGCCCGTGAGCTTTGGAACGCTGTTTAAACTGATCCATTGGCGACGTAGCAGAAAGTATGTAGCAAAGAAAAAGTGGTGAAAAGAGTTAGCTAAAAAAAAGAGAGCACTCAGTTCCCCTTGAGTGCTCTCTTCAGACTTCCCTGGCATCCATGTCCCTGATGAAATCTATCTGGCTTCCTGCCGACGTCCTTGTATCCTTTTTCATCTTAATGGGTAAAGCTGTAGTCTGTTCCCTTCATCCGTGAAGGCAGTCGTTCCGTCAGAATCAGTATCCTATTTCATGGGAATTGAAACTATAGGAAAAAATCCTATTCTGCTTTGCAGCATGAATCTATGGGGGCAAATGTTTATTACAGGCAAAAAAAAGAGAACACTAAGTTCCCCTTTAGTGTTCTCTATACATGGCATCCATCTTCCTTGCGGGGCTAATCCACGGCTTCCTGCCAGCAATCCTTGCTTCCTATCCCGCTTGTCTTGGCCATCCAGTGTTCTGTCCCGAACATTACCCTTCCTGAAGCACATCATGTTCGAATTACATGTAGATATATATAGGAATAATTCCTATTTTTTGTGCTTCGCAACAAATAAGTAGCTGCTAGCTAAATGTGTTGATTATTATATTCGGGTCAGAGGATAGACAAGTAATGCGCTTGGACATAAACTAAACAGATCTTGTCGGGGTGCCCATTATGGCTGAGAGTTGGTGAAAACCAATAACCCGCGAACCTGATCCGGTTAGTGCCGGCGTAGGAAATCGAGATAAGCCGTAATACCTCTCTATCTGTATTCGGTTTAGCTCATATAGCTGGACCTGAACAGATGTCTGAAAAAAATATTCCAATTGCTCTGACTATTGCTGGTTCTGACAGTGGTGGTGGCGCGGGTATTCAAGCGGATCTGAAAGCTTTTTCTGCATTGGGCGCTTATGGTGCCTCTGTTATTACTGCCGTGACTGCGCAAAATACCTGTGAAGTACGGGCGATCCATCCTGTGCCGATTAAGGTGATCAGTGAACAAATTAACGCCGTATTCGATGACCTTAAAGTTGATGCTGTAAAGACAGGTATGCTGGGTGATGCTGAAACGGTTGCCTGTGTGGCTGATTGTCTGAGCCGTTATAAGCCTGCGTTGTTAATAGTTGATCCGGTTATGGTGGCTAAAAGCGGCGATGCCTTATTACTTGATAGCGCTGTAGATATGTTGAAAAAGCGCCTTATTCCCCTAGCTTCTCTGATCACTCCGAACCTTCCGGAAGCCGCTGTGCTACTGGGCTGTGCTGAGCCAACAACTCTTGCGCAGATGGAAACTATGGTGAAGCAGTTAATGGAGCTGGGTGCAGGTGCTGTTCTGCTTAAAGGAGGACATCTTGAGAACAGTGCTGAGGCAACTGACTTGTTCTATGACGGTGAGCAGCTGGTTCGTTTGAGTTCCCCGCGTCTGCTTACTAAGAATACCCATGGTACCGGTTGTACGCTTGCTTCCGCTATTGCTGCGGGAGTTGCTGCGGGTTTAGATACTTTGACAGCCGTTAAACAGGCGAAAGAATATATTGATGCAGCGATTGCGGCTGCAGATGATTTGCAAGTTGGGCAGGGGCATGGTCCCGTGCATCATTTTTATAAATATTGGTAGCCGGGGCTTTTTAACCGGAACCCTATAAGAAAAACTCAAGAAGTAGGTAATAAGATGGCCGATAGTCATACAGTTCTAAGTCACAGTGCACAGGTTGATGAAGCTTCAGTGCAGCCATTTCCAAATTCTCGTAAGGTTTATATAGAGGGTTCTCGTCCGGATGTGCGGGTACCTATGCGTGAGATTTCTCTTGATGATACGCCTACTGATATGGGAGGGGAGAAGAATGGTCCTCTCTATGTTTATGATACATCGGGGCCCTACACCGACCCTGAAGTGAGTATCGATGTACGTAAAGGTTTGGCGCCTCTGCGTGCTGAGTGGATTCAGGAGCGAGGAGATATTCAACAGCTTGAAGGGCTGAGTTCTGAATATGGTCGTGGGCGAGAGCAGGATCTGCGTCTGGATAATCTTCGATTTGAACTGACCCGTAAGCCCCTAAAGGCAAAAGAAGGGCAAAACGTTACTCAGCTTCATTATGCTCGCAAGGGTATTATCACGCCGGAGATGGAATATATCGCTATCCGCGAGAATATGAAGCTTGCCAAGGCGAAAGCTGAAGGTGATATTGTTGCCGAACAGCACCCTGGGCATAGCTTTGGTGCAAAATTACCGGATGAGATTACTCCTGAGTTTGTTCGTCAGGAAGTCGCAGAAGGCCGCGCGATTATCCCTGCGAATATCAACCATCCTGAAGTAGAGCCGATGATTATTGGTCGTAACTTTTTGGTGAAAATTAACGGTAATATCGGTAACTCAGCGTTGTCTTCCTCTATTGAAGAGGAAGTAGAGAAAATGACCTGGGGGATTCGTTGGGGTTCCGATACGGTCATGGATCTTTCTACGGGTAAGAATATTCATGAAACCCGTGAATGGATCATGCGTAACTCGCCGGTACCTATTGGTACTGTGCCGATTTACCAAGCGTTGGAAAAAGTGAATGGTGTTGCTGAAGA
>JAGPUU010000203.1 GCA_018067325.1 Amphritea sp. | reverse complement strand
CCGAATTCAGTCTGAGAACGCAATCCGCGTTGTCCGTGGCGTTAACGGAATCCAGAAAATCGTAAAGATATTCGAATATATTGATTAAGGGAAACACGAACAGACACTTTCCTTAGTATTTTTTGTTTAAAAAAAACCGCCTGATGGCGGTTTTTTTTATTTGCAGGAGATAAACCCACGACGGAAAGGATGACTACCTGTACTACTCGCGACGAGTTACCCAGAGGTATGTTAGTGTCGCTCCTGCATACTATCTCTTACTTAACAACCTTCAGCGAAGGACGCGCTTTCGGCTTAGGGCCTTCTGGGGGTTTAGGATCGTTATCTGGCCCCTCTTCATCGTGCAAAGCCTCAACACCCGGCTCAGAGCCAAAACCCATGCCCTGACCGTTCTCACGCGCATAGATAGCCAACACAGACACCATTGGCGCAAAGACATTCATCGGCACTCCGCCAAAGCGAGCACTAAAACTAACCGCATCATTATCGATCATTACATCTTGCACAGCGGAAGGGGCAATATTCAATACTATCTGCCCATCACTGATAAATTGCTGCGGCACCATTACACCCTGGATCTCAGCATCAATTACCAGATGCGGCGTCCAGCCATTATCTAAAATCCACTCATTTAGTGCCCGAATCAGATAACCACGACTAGATTGCATTATTACACTCCAAAAAAAAGGACGAGTAGATACTCATCCTTTTTGAAAAAACACTTACCATCAGTCACGCATTTCGCGTTCTTCTTCTGACAGACTAACCTGGAACGACTCACGCTCAAATAAGCGAGTCATATACTTAATCAACTCTTTACTTTGCGCTTCTGGTAACTCAACACCCAGAATTTCCAAACGCCACAACAGCGGAGCAATACAGCAATCAACCAGCGTAAACTCTTCGCTCATGAAGAAATCTTTTTCACCAAAGATTGGCGAAACAGCCACAAGACTATCACGCAACGCTTTACGCGCCTCTTCAGCTTCGTCAGCATCTTCTGAGGTCAGAATAACATCTGCCAGATCACACCAGTCACGCTGAATGCGATACATATACAAACGGCTTTCAGCACGCGCAACAGGATAGACAGGCAGTAGCGGCGGATGAGGAAAACGCTCATCCAGATACTCCATCATCACATTTGGCTCATACAAAACCAGCTCACGATCCAGAAGGGTCGGCAGGCTATTGTATGGATTCAGTGAAGCCAGATCCTCAGGCAAATTATTCGGATCGCAGTCATTAATCTCAACTGCAACACCCTTTTCCGCCAGAACGATACGCACCCGATGGCTGTAATGATCATTGCCATCGGAGTAAAAAGTCATAGACGAACGCTTGGCCACTACACCCATTAAATCACCCCGTTTTACATATTCCATAAAAAAAATATACGCGGACCGACAAAATCGGACCGCGTATAGGCATTACTGATCGATAAACGTTCTAGTGAACGTCTCTCCAGTACTCTTTCTTCAATGCGTACGCAAATACGAAGAAGATAGCCAGGAAGATCAGTACTTTATAACCAATTGCCTGAGACTCCATCTTAACAGGGTTACCCATGTAAGACATGAAGTTCACCAAGTCATAGATAGTTTTGTCAAACTCTTCAACAGACTGAGAACCTTTCTCAGAAATAGTCAGACATCCAGTACCAATCTGCAAACCCGTCAGAGGATCAATTTTACTCTCTCCCCCCTGATGCGCCAGCTCTTCAGCAGAACAAGTCTGTTTCTGAACACCTTGCAGGCCTTCTAGAACGTTAGGCATACCAACATCCGGGAAGACAACGTTGTTCACACCCCAAGGGCGCGCACTGTCTGTGTAGAAGCTACGCAGGTAAGTATAGATCCAATCTTCACCACGTAAACGCGTTTCAAGAGTTAAATCTGGTGGAGGAGTACCGAACCACTTGGCAGCATCATCCTGAGGCATAGCAATAGTCATCTGCTCACCAGATTTCTGCTCACCAAAAATCAGATTCTCAGCCATCAAATCAACCGGCAGGCCGATATCATTAGCAGCACGATCAAAGCGCTGATAGTTAGCTGAATGACAACCCATACAACGGTTTACAAAAGTCTTCATACCACGCTGCAAAGACTCCTGATTAGTGTGATCAGCATCCATACTATCCAGATGCACCCCACCCGTACTCGCACTAGCTACCATAGGCACCAGCACCATAATGATTGCGATAAAAAACTTTTTCATTAGCCTGTCACCCTTTCTGGTACCGGTTTAGTGCTTTCCATTCTGGTGTAGAACGGCATCAGGAAGAAGTACGCAAAGTACAACCCTGTACAGATCTGTGCGACAACCGTACGCTCTGGTGTTGAAGCAACCACACCCAAATACCCAAGAACAACAAAGCTCACAGCAAAGATAGCCAACCAAACTTTGCTAATCCAACCCTTGTAACGCATGGATTTAACCGGGCTACGGTCAAGCCATGGCAGAACAAACAGAATAGCAATCGCACCACCCATCACAACCACACCTGGGAACTGAGAACCCAGAATTGGCGGAATCGCACGCAACATTGCGTAGAACGGCGTGAAGTACCATACCGGTGCAATATGCGGAGGCGTCTTCAGCGGGTTAGCAGGTTCAAAGTTAGGCTTCTCAATGAAGTAACCACCCATCTCAGGGAAGAAGAAGATAATCAAACAGAACACAAACAAGAAGACCACAACACCTACAATATCTTTAACAGAGTAGTAAGGGTGGAAAGGAATACCGTCTAGTGGGATGCCATTCTCATCTTTCTTGTCTTTAATCTCGATACCGTCAGGGTTGTTAGAACCCACTTCGTGTAGCGCGATGATGTGCAGGACAACCAGCGCCAACAGCACGATAGGCAACGCAACAACGTGCAGAGAGAAGAAGCGATTCAGGGTAACACCTGAAATCACGTAGTCGCCACGAATCCACTCAGCCAGATCCGGACCAATAACCGGTATAGCAGAGAACAGAGATACGATTACCTGAGCACCCCAATATGACATCTGCCCCCATGGAAGCAGATAGCCCATGAATGCCTCAGCCATCAGCGCCAGATAGATCGCCATACCAAAGAGCCATATCAACTCACGCGGCTTACGGTAAGAACCGTACAACACACCACGGAACATATGCAGGTAAACAACAGCGAAAAATGCAGATGCACCGGTAGAGTGCATATAACGAAGCAGCCAACCATAATCTATATCACGCATGATATATTCAACAGAAGCAAACGCACCTTCCGCTGTTGGGTTATAGCTCATAGTCAACCAGATACCGGTTAGTAGCTGGTTAACAAGAACCAACATCGCCAGTGAACCGAAGAAATACCAGAAATTGAAATTCTTTGGAGCATAGTATTTTGCCAGATGATCATCCCACATCGCAGTGAGTGGGAAACGATCATCGATCCAGCCCATAACGCCTGGATTTCCTTTATTACGTGCACCAGCCATTATGCAGTCTCCTGATCAACACCAACAATAATTACGTCTTCGCTCTCATAGAAATGAGGCGGAACAACCAAGTTAGTTGGCGCTGGTGAGCTCTTCACAACACGGCCAGACAGGTCGAAGCGAGAACCGTGACATGGACAATAGAAACCGCCAACCCACTGAGGACCGAGATCTTCAGGTGCAATTTCAGGACGGTAAGTCGGAGAACAACCCAGGTGAGTACAGATACCTACCAGCACAGCGATATCTTCGCGTATCGCTCGAGCAGGTGTACCCGGCACATAGCTAGGCTGCTGTGGAACCTCTGATTTTGGATCAGCCAGAGTATCATCAAGCTTCGCAAGATCAGCCAGAGCCTCCGGACCACGACGAACAAGCCATACAGGCTTGCCTCGCCACTGAACAATAGCCTGCTGGCCAGGTTCAAGTTTACTGACATCAACTTTCACCGGTGCACCAGCAGTTTTTGCCTTTGCACTCGGATTCCATGAAGCCACGAACGGAACTGCTGCTCCTACGGCACCTACTGCCCCAACAGCAGAAGTGGCACCGATCAGAAGACGTCGCCGTCCCTTATTCACGCCGTCATTACTCATTAAGATTATCTCCCCTCACTCAACCTTTGAACCCCCGCGCTATTGCAGCGCAGCAATTGTCTAGTTGCTCAGTAATGAATACCGAATTAACGGATTTTTAAAATGGCACAAATAGTAATGAAATTCCCCTCTTCTTACAAGGCTAATTAGGCGTAAAACGCCCTTTTTACGCCTATAGTCGAGCATGCTTTGACCTCACCCTACGAGAGAAAAATCGAAACCAAAAAAAACGCCCGAACCATTGCTGGCGCGGGCGTTTTTTTGTGCGATACAGAAACTGTATCGCAGCGAATTAACGCTTGGAGAACTGTGGCTTCTTACGTGCTTTACGTAGGCCCACTTTCTTACGTTCAACTTCACGAGAATCTCGAGTAACGAAACCAGCAGCACGCAGTTCTGGGCGCAGAGTTTCATCAAATACCATCAGGGCACGAGTAATGCCGTGACGGATCGCACCAGCCTGACCGGTACCACCACCACCTTTAACGGTAATGTAAACATCGAACTTCTCGTTATTACCCGTCAGCTCAAGAGGCTGACGAACGATCATGCGAGCAGTTTCGCGACCAAAGTAAACATCAAGTTCACGTTGGTTTACAGTGATTTTGCCTGTACCTGGACGCAAAAATACACGTGCAGTAGAGGACTTACGACGGCCTGTGCCGTAATACTGAGTTGTAGACATATTGACCTGCCCCTTAGACGTTCAGTTCTTGTGGCTGTTGAGCCGCATGCGGATGTTCTGCACCAGCGTACACCTTCATCTTGGTGTACATAGCGCGACCCAGGGGACCTTTAGGTAGCATACCTTTAACGGCCAGTTCGATGGTGCGTGTTGGTTGAGTCTCAACCATCTTCTCGAAAGAAGTTTCACGCAGACCACCTGGGTAACCAGTATGGCGATAGTACATTTTGTCCTTACGCTTGTTACCGGTTACGTTAACTTTCTCAGCGTTAATAACGATGATGTAATCGCCAGTATCAACGTGAGGAGTAAATTCTGCTTTATGCTTGCCACGCAGACGACGAGCGATTTCAGTAGCCATACGACCCAGAGTTTTACCCTCAGCGTCGACAACATACCAGTCGCGTTTAACCTCTGCAGGCTTTGCGCTAAATGTAGTCATGATAATATTACCTATACATCAGTCTAAATACTTTAACTTCAACAAGTTATCAGTACTCGACGACCTTATAATTATTGGTTGTAAACCGAGGTTCACAACGTCAAAAATCCCCGGACCAGTCCGAAGGAGCGCGGATTATACTGCAACTGCGAAAAGATGCCAATAAAAAGATTAATCTCTAGTTATTAGCTCGAGGTTACGCCGCCTACTCGAAAACATAGAATAATGCCTACGCTTTCCGTGTGAGAAAGCACCTCCCACACCTAACCCTGTAGGAGTGACGCTAGCATACCCTCTGGGTACCTCGTCGCGATTAACAATCAACTCAAACAGTCAATCGAAGCAACAGC
>JAGPUU010000202.1 GCA_018067325.1 Amphritea sp. | reverse complement strand
GGGCATCAAATTGAATCTCAATAGAGATATTTTTTTTGCAGGTATAAATCAGCAGAAAAAATATAAAAAAACCGGACTAAATAGCCCGGTTTAATATAAAAAAGATACAGATCAACTAACAGCTGCAGGCTGAAGGTATGAAATGGGTACTGATTGATCCTTACCGTCGAAAGTAACCACTTCCCAGGCATCTTCTGTTTCCAACAACTTACGTAACAACAGATTGTTCAGATAGTGCCCTGACTTGAAACCGTGAAATTCACCGATCAGGCTTTTACCTAACAGGTAGAGATCGCCTACGGCATCCAGGATTTTATGCTTAACAAACTCATCATCGTAACGCAGGCCATCTTCATTAAGGATACGATAATCATCCACTACAATTGCGTTATCCATGCTACCGCCCAGCGCTAGATTTTGCGCGCGCAGATACTCGATATCACGCATAAAACCAAAGGTACGCGCACGGCTTACCTCTTTCACAAACGAAGTGCTCGAGAAATCCAGGCTAGCTTCCATATTTCGATCAGCAAAAGCCGGATGATCAAATTCGATAGTAAATCCAACTTTAAAGCCATTAAAGGGCTTAAAGGTCGCAACTTTATCGTCAACCTGGACAGTAACTTCCTTTGTAATCCGAATAAACTCTTTCAGTGCACCCTGTTCTTGAATACCGGCAGACTGGATCAGGAACACAAATGGCGCAGCACTACCATCCATAATCGGCACTTCTTCAGCACTCAGTTCTACATAAGCGTTATCGATTCCCAAGCCTGCCATTGCTGACAACAAGTGCTCGACAGTGCAGATACGTACATCACCTTTCTGCAGATTTGTCGACATCGTAGTATCACCGACATTATCAGCGCGCGCTGGAATTTCAACGACAGGATCCAGATCCACTCGACGGAAAATAATACCAGTATTGACCGGCGCTGGCTTCAAAGTCAGATATACTTTCTGACCTGTGTGAAGCCCAACTCCAGTTGCTTTAATGCTGTTCCGTAAAGTACGTTGTCCGATCATATTTCCTGCCAAGGTATTTTGTGCCGTATTAACCGAACATTCTAACAAATTACCCGCTATTTCAGCAATAACTGATTAGTGTAACCCGTTCAGCACCGTCAGCTTGATACGCTAATATCAATCTGCCTGACGCCTTAGAAATGTCGGGATATCCAAGTAGGTTTCGGTATCCCCTTTCTCGTCATCCTTCGACAACTGGGAGCCAGATAGTTCCCGCTGTTGAACTCTATTTTTTTCAGCATTAATATAATCCGCTTTACGGCGCACAACCGCTGGCAACTCAAGCTTATTCAGGTCCAGTTGGCCATCTGGCTTACGGGTATTACTTACCACCTTAACCGTACTCTGCTCCGGTTCATTTTTCTGCAAACCAGTCGCAACAACAGTTACCTTAATATCGTCAACCATCTCCGGATCGATAACCGTACCAACAACGACCGTCGCATTATCAGAAGCGAACTCTTCAATCACCTGACCCACATCGCTAAACTCACCCAGACTTAGATCCAGACCTGCGGTGATATTCACCAGAATACCGCGGGCACCCATCAGATCGACATCCTCCAGTAAAGGACTGCGCACAGCGGCTTCTGCCGCCTCAACTGCACGATTTTCACCCCGAGCAGAGCCAGTACCCATCATTGAAGTACCCATCTCAGACATCACAGTACGCACGTCGGCGAAGTCGACGTTAATCATACCCGGGCGGATAATCAGGTCAGAGATACCCTGCACAGCTCCTTTCAGTACATCATTAGCTTCATCAAAAGCTTTGATCAGCGTGCAGCTTTTACCCAATACCTGCAAAAGCTTTTCGTTAGGCACAATTATCAGAGAATCAACATGCTCTGATAAATGCTTGATCCCCTCTTCGGCGATCAACATCCGTTTACGACCTTCGAATGGGAAAGGCTTAGTCACCACTGCAACTGTCAGAATACCCAGTTCCTTTGCCACTTCAGCGACGATAGGGGCTGCACCGGTACCGGTACCACCACCCATGCCTGCGGTAATGAAGACCATATCCGCACCACTGAGCATTTCAGCGATCTGATCCCGATCTTCCAGAGCTGCTTGACGACCTATATCCGGATTCGCCCCTGCCCCCAAACCTTTGGTGATCTCGCCACCCATTTGCAGGACATTGCGTGAATCCATGTGATTCAACGCTTGCGCATCCGTATTCGCACAGAGAAACTCTACCCCACCCACTTCGGATGAGACCATATGCTGTACAGCGTTACCGCCACCACCGCCAACGCCAATCACCTTAATGACCGCGTTCTGCGCTACATTATTGACTAATTCAAACATATCCCTTCCCTCCAGGTTCAGTGCCCAACCTGCACCTGTTGTGTATTGCATTCCAATTCATTTGTTGTCTATCTAAACCTGTGAACAAATCGCTCACCGAGTCAGCAGACCCTTTTATCTTTTTCGTTAAAAGTTACCCTGAAACCAGGCTTTCATCCGGTCCAGAACACCTGGGCGCTCGACGCTGTCTTCTATTTCAACCGCTTCGCCCAAATGCTGATTATCCTGTTTTGCGTACTGCAACAGACCGATGCCCGTTGCGTAAATTGGACTACAGAGAATATCCCCCATACCCCGTACCCCTTTGGGCAACGCCAGTCGTACCGGCATATGGAAGATCTCTTCTGCCAGTTCTACCGCCCCTTCCATTTTCGAGGTACCGCCGGTCAGTACAATGCCCGCGGCCACTAAATCTTCAAACCCACTACGGCGCAACTCAGCCTGCACCAAGGTAAACAACTCGTCGTAACGCGGCTCAACCACTTCAGCCAGTGCTTGTCTGGACAGATCCCTCGCCGGACGATCACCGACACTTGGCACTTTGATCGTATCTTCAGGACTGGCTAACTGCGCCAGAGCGCAG
>JAGPUU010000201.1 GCA_018067325.1 Amphritea sp. | reverse complement strand
ACGAATTGATAAAGGAGAGGTTCTGACGAGAAAGAGTGCTTTCGCTTGGGTTCTATAGGTTGTTTGACTTTGCCTAAATGAAAGTAAAAAAAACAGGCACTAGGCCTGTTGAAAAATTAAGAGTTGATGATCATCGATAGGCGGTGCAGCCTTTCTCTGACCGGCTCTTAAGAGAGAAGAGGGGTCAAGCTGAAGCAGACTGTTTATCCAATGCTTTCATGCACAGCTTATAGTTAGCCCGGTTGTAAAGAGGGCCAAATGCAGGCACTTTAGATTTAACAGTGTTTTTTAACGCTGCAAAAGCGCGCATGATTAGTTCGGCCTGTACTTCACTGCGCATGCTACATGCGTTCAGGTAGATGTCGTGGTGTGTCATTTTTTCTGGAGTCATGATTGTTACCGCCAAACTATAAAATTACTTGAGGTCTGGAACCATATTCAGCGCTTCGACTCGCTGTCAGACCTGAATTGAACCGAAAAGGGTTGTTGTCCTTTAATACTTTGAACATTTTAGACTTTGGTCTAAGGATTGAAAACTGATCAATTTTCAGTTAATAGGTGAGAATAACTCACATGAGTTTGGTTGTTAGTTGAATCGGATAATTTAATAAAGGAGTTTCCCTAATGAAAATTCTGGCACTATCTGGAAGTATTCGAGAGAAGTCATTCAATAGCCGGTTACTTGATATAGCGGTAGCCGGTGCAAAATCGGCAGGCGCAGAGGTGACGGTTGTTAATCTCCGGGACTACGACATGCCGCTGTTTAATCAGGATCTTGAATATCAGGAAGGAGCGCCGGATGCTGTGGTTCAGCTTAAGAATTTAATGATTCAACATCAGGGTTTACTGATAGCTTCGCCAGAATACAACGGCTTTCCCTCGCCTCTGCTGAAGAATATGCTGGACTGGATGTCCCGGCAGCAAAATGAACATGAGCCCCCTATGTTTGCTTATAATGGAAAAATTGCTGCGGTTATGGCGGCTTCTCCCGGTGCTGGAGGAGGCACCCGTGGGCTAACTATACTGCGCATCTTGTTGCAAAATCTGGGAGTTATGGCTCTGCCTGGACAGGTAACACTAGGGCAAGCAGGTCAGGCTTTCAGAGAGGATGGCCGTTTACATGAAGAACGGTTGCAACTGGCTGCCGAATCTTTGGGCTCAGATCTTTATGATGTACTGATGAAGCAAGCTTCAGAGTTAGACTGATGGCAGTGGATAATAATAGCTGGGTGAATTTTTCTCCGGCGGCAGAGCGTAATCAGGCCCCTGTTCTTGCAAAGCTCCAGACATTGCTCAAGGGAAGTGAAATCGTCCTTGAGGTGGGTAGTGGATCAGGACAACATGCGGTTCATTTCTGCGCAGCGATTAATGGACTGCGATGGATACCCTCAGATATTGCGGAGCTATTGCCTGGCCTGGAGATAAATCTGAATCCTTATGTTGGTCCGACGATCTGTCCGCCTGAATTGCTAGACCTCAGGGACAATCACTGGCATACCGGTTTTACGGCTGTGGATGTAATCTATAGTGCCAATACTCTGCATATAGTGAGTTGGCCAGAAGTTATATCCTTGTTCGACGGTGTTGCGAGGTTGTTCAAGCCAGCGAGCAAACTTATTCTTTATGGCCCTTTTCGTTATAACGGAGGTTATACCAGCAACGGAAATGCAGAGTTTGATCTTTGGTTGAAGCGGCGAAATGCTGAAAGCGGTATAAGAGACTTTGAAAAGGTGAATGAACTGGCTGAAAAAGCAGGTTTAACCTTGTCAGCAGACATTGATATGCCAGCCAATAATCAGCTATTGGTCTGGACCTGTAAGTAAGCGGGTTTTTAGCTGATGAGAGGTGGAGAGAGACTGCGACCCGGAGGGTCACAGTCGGGCAGTCAACATTACAGTAAAGTAACGTTCTCAGCCTGTGGGCCTTTCTGGCCATCAGTAACTTCGAAAGAAACTTGCTGTCCTTCGTTCAGAGTCTTGAAACCGTCGGTGTTGATAGCACGGAAGTGAACGAATAGGTCAGGACCGTTTTCCTGTTCGATAAAACCATAACCTTTATCGGCATTGAACCATTTAACGGTACCAGTAGATGTAGACATAATTGTATTCCCTACAATAGTTTTTTTAATAGGTGTGTATCTGAATAGTTCAGACACAGGACTAAGCTAAGAATGCAGGGACTACATTTATGACTAAGGGGCACGCAGGTTAATCTGGTGGACTCTTTCATACATAAAAATCGGGCCGTACTTTCAAGCTAAATTCATTCTATGATATTTGTTAAAAGAGTAAAAGTTTTATTTTCCTAGCTATTATCTTACCTAACTATCTGTAATATAAGCGTTTATTTTATAATAATTCGAGCCGGGATAGATGGGTTTAGCTCTGTCTAAAAATTGTTTCAGTTATTTTATGCGATCAGATTAAATATTAATTAAGCCCGCCACTAGTATTGGTAGCGGTAGTTCTCTTATCTCTAGCTTCAACTGAATTGAGAGTATAGCTGCTAAGGAAGGGGGTAGATGGATGCTAACTCTCTTTCCGAAAGCGATCTCTTTTTTAGGCGACTGTTGTGGTGGAACAGTCGCATTAGGGTTACGGCGTTTAGGGTATGCAGTGATTCAGGTTACTGAGTCTGGGTCTGCTCTGATAATAGAAGACTTTAGGTATCAAGCATTGAATCAGGTGCATACTGCAGGCTTCTGCTTTACTCAGCTGACGATTGTTCCCGGAACAAAGGAGTTGCCGAATAGATAGGGGGTGAAAAAATCGGGTGAGAGGTAATTATCTTGTTGCGAAGGAGGATGCGTAGTTTGCGATGAGTGTGTTTCTCGGATGAATAAATGGGTAGCCAAAGGGCTACCCAACATACTTACCACATCAGATCGTCTGGAATTTGGAAATCTGCATATGGATCATCAGGATCGGTTTCTTCAACCTGCTGGCGGCTAATGATTAACTCCGGGCGGCGTTCGCTGATCTTCTCTGCGACACCTGCAGGGATTAGCGCATAGCTCCCTTTATCTGCAGCGATAGCAAGATTGCCTTTAGCCAGCTGTTCTTGCAGTTCATTGTTAACATAGAGCTTCTTGATTGTGGTGCCATCAACAAAGTTATATTCAACATCGCCTTTAGCAGGTATTTCTTCTTTGTTTTGTTGGATCATCTGCAGGCAGGATGCATCGATTGATCGACGGGTTAGCTCATCTTCCCGCTGGCGGTTAAGTTCACGGTCCCGTTCCAGCTTTTCTGCTTTGGCTTTAGCTATTGCCTGTTCCCGTTCTAATTCATCCTGGTCCTTAAATACTTCGCCTTTTTTAACCGCTTTAGCTTGCTTAGACTTCTTGCGCTTATCCGCTTTAGCCTTGTTAGCTTGCTGTTTATTCGCCAGACCGGCTTTAAGAAGCTGATCCTGTAGAGATCCTGCCATGTTATATATCCTGCCTCAGTCCCATTCTCATTCTGGTTGTGAACTATATAGAACTATGTGGCATAGCTCCATATTGATCAGTTGAATTGGTCTTACTGGTGAGTATTTACCTAAATAAAGCGAGCTTTGCGTTGATCTGACACAAAGCCATTATAAATATCAGGGTTATTGGCTTGATAATGCTAGGGTTACACAGTAAAAAAGTTTTACCGGAATAGAAACCGATAGGCTGATTCAGCTAATCTTTTCTATTCCACAGAAACTAACCGTGTTGCTGAGCTTTGCAGCGGTTAGATTATTTAAAATATAACTATTGGGGATAATATGTCAGATCAACTTCTTTCCGGCGTTGTTAAATGGTTTAACGATGAAAAAGGTTATGGTTTTATTGAACGTGAGGGTGGTGCTGATGTGTTCGTTCATTTTCGTGCCATTAACGGAACCGGCCGTCGCTCTCTGGTTGAAGGCCAGCAGGTCTCATTTGAAGTGACTGATGGACAGAAAGGTCCACAGGCTGAGAATGTCACCGCCACTTCCTGATTATCTATAGCCACTGGTGACCTTCACCAGTGGCTATTTATCAAAGGGTGTTTGATTTCGCTTTCATCTTGCCTCCTGCTGTTGTTGAATATTGGTAACAATAACCATTTCATCTGAATCGTTAAATATGAAGATAGCCGTATATTGTGGGGCTTCGTCCGGAAGGGCGACTGGTGCCTATAAGAGTGAAGCACGCAAGCTGGGCAGACTGATGGCCCTGCGGAACATTGAGTTAGTATATGGAGGGTCCAGCGCTGGTTTGATGGGAAGCGTTGCTGATGGCGTGTTGGAGGCCGGTGGCCGGGTCTGTGGTGTTATGCCTAAGGTTTTGGTCGACCGGGAACAGGTTCATATCGGTCTGAGCGATCTCCATGTGGTAGAAGATATGCATCAGCGAAAGGCAGTGATGATGGAGCTGGCTGATGCGTTTGTCGCCCTTCCAGGAGGAACTGGTACTCTGGAAGAGCTATTTGAGGTGTGGGCCTGGCGCCAGATCGGAATCCATCATAAAGCCTTTGGGCTGTTGAATATTGATGGTTATTACGACCATCTGCTCGCCTTTATTTCCCATGCAGCAGATGAAGAGTTTATTCGTGATGAGTATCGGGATTTTCTCTTGGTTGATAACCGGTCTGAGGGTTTGCTTGATAAGCTCATCCTCACCTGCTCTTAAAATCTAAACCATAGAGTAATCGTTGTTTCATAAAAACCTACTGTGTCCTCAGTCAGAGCAGTGCAGTTGATGACGAATTTACAGGAGTTATTATGTATCAAATGCCAACTGGTAGCCCTTCACTTCGAACCATTGCGATGCCCAGTGATGCAAACCCAGATGGTGATATTTTCGGTGGCTGGATCATGTCGCAGATGGATATTGCCAGTGGCGTTTTCGCTGCCCGGAAAGCAAAGTGCAGGGTAGTAACCGTAGCAGTAGATGCGATGACATTTCTTAAGCCAGTATATATTGGCGATGATGTGAGTTGCTTTTGTAGTGTTGTGCGCTACGGTAAGACCTCACTGGTCGTGCATGTAGAGACCTGGGTGCAACGCCATCATAGTGAGCTGATTGAAAAAGTGACTGAAGGTAATTTCACTTTTGTTGCTATTGATGCTGAGGGGCAGTCAACGCCCATAGTAAGAACGGATGAAGAGAACTGAAAAAGGGACTTAACAAAATGTTAAGCCCCTTTTTTAAAGGAAATCGCGGGGGACTTTTTCCTGTTTTACTTACGTACACCTTCTACGTTGAGATCCAGAAAAACGCTGGCTGAAGCTGGTCCCAGATTGTAGTTGATATCAAAATCTTTTAACTTAAGTTCGGTAGTGCCGCTGAAACCAGCACGGTAGCCGCCCCATGGATCTTTACCTTCACCTATTGTTGTTACAGTGATATCGACTGGTTTAGTCACACCGTGCAGAGTCAGATTTCCGCTTAGTACCGCAGTGCCGTCAGCTGCAGGAGTGAATGCGGTACTTTCAAACTTAGCTTCCGGGAAGTCTTCTACTGCCAGGAAATCATCGCTGCGAAGGTGCTTGTCTCGCTTGGCATGGTTGGAATCTACACTTGGCGTTTTGATTGTGACAGACACAGTTGATGCTTCCGGGCTGGCGGCATCGTAGCTGAAGTTGCCATCGAATTCGTTAAAGCGCCCTTGTACCCAGCTGTAGCCTAAATGTTGAATACGGAAGTTGATCGATGCGTGAGCGCCTTGAGTGTCAATTACGTAGTCTGCGGCCTGAGCAGCGGTGAAAGAGCCCGCCAGAATAGTGCCAGCGATAATAGCTTTAAGATTCATTGTTTAGCCTCCGATTGCACGCTTAGCATGCGGGTTAGGGTTTTATCTTTATTAATATAATGGTGTTTTAAAGCAGCCAGCGCGTGTAGCCCCGCCAAACTGATCATAAAGGTCGCAATCCAGTAGTGTAGTTCGCCTGCCAGATCTTCCTGGTTATCACTGATTGCAGGAAGTGCAGGTACTTCAAACCAGTTAAATACTGATATCGGGCGGCCATCTGCCGTTGTGATCATATACCCTGACACCACAATGATGACCGGTAATAGATAAAGTAACAGATGCACTGCTTTCGTGACTAGCAGGAGGGATTTGGGTTGTGGCAGAGGGGTAGGAGCTTTGTTTATTATCCGCCAGAGAAAACGCATTGCCAGAAAAGCGAGCAGAATTATACCGATGCTTTCATGCCAGGCCGGAACGATATTGTACGCCTCATCATAATAGGTCAGGCTGTCGATATAGAGGCCGAGCGGGTACATGCCAATAAGGGCTAATGCGATAACCCAGTGCAGCAGAATTGATCCCAATCCATAGGTGCTTGAGTTATCTTTAATGGATGATGCCATAGATGCTTTTCTCTAAAACAGGCGACCAGGTCGCCTATTGCTTAAAAATTATTGTTTCCAGCGCTTCGCTGCAGTTGCAACCCGTGCTCCCAGAGCCTGAGCAGTATCCCGGTCACATTGTGGTGGAGCAACATCCGGGCCTTCGTCGGCATTACTTTGTGCCATAGCACCCAGATAACCGCCGATACGATTTAGACTTTGTGGATCACCTTGGCTGCTGTTATTTCCATTTGCTACACCCAGGCTTACCCAGTTCATTCCTTGCTGGGCAGCATAGATCGACATCTGTATCAGGGTGTTTAGTTTGTCACCACTAAGGCTGGATGAGTTAGTGAAGCCTGCTGCCAGTTTATCTTTCCAGCCCTGCTCAAACCAGATTTTTGAGGAGGCATCCATAAAGCACTTAAACGGACCACTGACTGATCCCATATAGGTTGGCGAGCCGAAAATAATTGCATCAGCTTCAGCCAGAGCATCCCAGTTAATCGTCTCAAGATCAGCAACTGAGATCGTTATCGCTGTTGCGCCAGCGTTTTCGACTCCTGCAGCAACAGCTTGCGCCAATACTTCAGTATGCCCATAACCACTGTGATAAGCGATTGCAACTTTGACCTGATCAGACATGGAATGTTCCTCAAAATTTAACAGCCGGATTTTTCCGGTGGCAGGCGTTAATGTAATAGGTAATAATGAATTCACCTAATGCATTATTGTGATTATTGTTATGCGCGAAGTGAATTTAAGGTCCGTAGATCTTAACCTGTTAGTGGTACTACAGAAATTATTGGAAACCCGTCATGTTACCCGGGCTTCAGAACAGCTGCATATGAGCCAGTCTGCTGTCAGCAGAGCATTGCAAAGACTGCGGGATACCTTTGATGACCCGCTGCTGGTGAGAACGTCTCAGGGGTTTGATCTTAGTTCCCGGGGGGCCGAAATTCTGCCAAGGCTTCAGGTTCTCATCAGTGGAATGGAGCAGCTAATTGCTGAGCCTGCTTTTAACCCGGCAGATGCGGAAGATGTGGTGAGGGTTTACGGTCTTGATCTGGAAGTGGCCTGCTTTGTTTCCCCTTTGATTAAGGTTCTACGCTCTGAAGCGCCGAAAATGCGTTTAGAGGTAAGAAGCGAACCGAGGGATCATTTTGAGCTATTGGAGAAGGGTGAAGTGCATTTCTGTTTGTCCGGGATGGCACCTCGAACCGGTGAGGGGGAGTATCGACGTTTGTTGATTGCCCAGTCTGGAATCGTCTGCATGATGTCGGCGGATCATCCGCTTGCTTCTGAGAAACTGTCTTTGGAATCATATCTGTCCGCTAGTCACGGGCTGGTATCTATGACGGGGCAGGGTCCTGGTCATATTGATGATCGCCTGGCTGAATTGGGTCATAAGCGCCATCTGGCATTGCGGCTGTCTAATTTCATGACTTCTGCAGATGTTTGTGAGAACTCTGATCTGCTATTTATCCTGCCTGAAATTGTCGCACGACGTGTTGCTCAAGGGAGAAACATCGCCCTGAGGTCCGTACCTGATGAGCTGATGAGTCCGCCAATCAACTTCTTTCTCTATTGGCATGAGCGTTATCATCGTGACCCGATGTGCCGCT
>JAGPUU010000187.1 GCA_018067325.1 Amphritea sp. | reverse complement strand
ACTGCAGTTTGTTTTTTTAAAACTGATGATATTGCTGCTAATCACCCTTAGCCCGGCAACTACTGCGAATACAATTGTCTACGACCAACCCCATGAAAAGCTTTCAATTACCTCCGTATTGGAGCTAGCCGCGGATGCTGGCCGGAATATTCAGATTACCGATGTTATTGCTTCCGATTCAAAAGTTCCTTTCTTGCCGATTTCAGAAACCGGCAGCAATATAGGCTTTACCTCGACTCCCTACTGGATAAAATTCACACTTCATCAGGCAGAAGGGACACCTCCCCTCCTACTCGAATTTGAAAACCCTCGTATTGATAATATCGAGCTGTACCTGCCCCAGCCCGATGGTAATTACATCCGGACAAGCGCCGGCGAATCGGCTCCCTTTATTGAACGCGAATATCAATTCCGGAACTTCCTGTTTGAACTCCCCCAGCACCCGGGAGAAACCCAGACTTACTATCTGCGCATAGACTCCGAAGGTAGCGTTCAGATATCTCTCAGCCTCTGGAGCTACAGCGCATTTATAGACTACCTGGATAGCAGCAACCTGCTGCTGGGCAGTTACTATGGGGTAATGATTCTGCTGATGATGGTCGCAGCCGCTTTCTATCTCAAACTCAGAGACACGCTGTTTCTTACTTATGCACTATACCTGCTGACTTACATTATCTTTCAGCTAAGCCTGAACGGCCTGAGCTACCAATACCTCTGGCCTGAAGCACCAGAATATTCAGGCCGCCTGACAGCCGCATCTGTTGGTTTTGTCGGTATCGGGGGCTATCTGTTTGCCGCGGGATTCCTGCAGATCTGGCAACGACACAGCGTTCAGCTGATCACTATCGTCGTCTTCCTGATCTGCATGGATAGCCTGGGTATTGGGATGAGCCTGTTTGGAAATTATTCACTGGGGGTTAAGTTATCAACACTGGCCGGCCTTAGCTTGCCCCCGGTTGTGCTGTTTTTAGCAATATCATCCTGGCGCAGTGGTTATCGCCCTGCCCGCTATTTTCTGATGGCCTGGATCATATTTCTATGCGGTATTTTTGTTGCGGGATTACTCTACTTTGGCCTGGTTCCACAATCATTTCTGACACTGTATTCAATTCAGATAGGTTCGGTTATCGAAGTCATACTGCTTGGCTACGCACTGCTTGATCGCGCCATACTCAAACAAGCCCATAAAGTAAAAATTCGAGAACTGAAAGATCAATTGTTGAAGCAGCAAAATCTGGCGCTTGAACAGTTAGTTCAGGCCCGCACACATGAGCTGGAAGAAAATAATATCCGCTTAGAGAAGCTCAGTCTGCAAGACAGTATGACCGGCCTGATGACCCACAATGCTGCTATCGATCGGCTTAGCCAGCAGCAAAGTATTGCGGTGCGATATAATCAACCCTTGTCAGTCATCATGCTGGATATAGATGACTTCAAACAGGTTAATGATCGCTTTGGCCACCTGGCCGGTGATGGGGTGATTATTAATATCGCTGAAATTCTCAAAGCCTGCCTGAGAGAGACTGACTATTGTGGTCGCTATGGCGGAGAAGAATTTGTCCTGATCCTGCCCGCTACAAATATGCGGGAGGCTGCTGTACTGGCTGATCGCATTCGTCAGCGGATCACCGAACTTAGATTAATAAGCATCGACAATCAGCCACTGTCATCCAGTTTTGGGGTTTCGGAACTTAGTCAGGAAATTCCCGATACGGATCTTATCCTGCAGGCTGATAAAGCCCTTTACAGGGCTAAACAGAAAGGCAAGAACTGTGTGGTTACCGATCACACACCAAGCAACGAAGCCCTAACCGTATAATAGACCGCGTTGCATAGTTAAGCTCACCAAGCGCGGTCACTACTGTCGTTACGCGAACAGCTCCGCCGCTTCCAGAGTCTGGCTGATCAGGGCATTGATGGTCATCGGCCCCACGCCACCCGGTACCGGGGTCATAGCGGCGACCCTAGATGCCAGACTATCTTTTTCAATATCACCCAGACCGCCCGGATGGTATCCGGCATCCACCACTACAACATCATCTTTAATCCAGTCAGCCCGAATCAGCTCTGGCTTACCCACAGCACCGACCACTATATCAGCCCGATTAACTTGCTCAGCCAGATCCACAGTACGGGAATGACAAACGGTCACTGTGCAATTAGCGTTGAGTAGCATCGCAGCCATCGGCTTACCTAAGATAGGACTACGGCCAACCACCACCGCATGCTTACCTGCCAGTTCGATACCATAGTGATCCAGCAGTGTCATAATCCCTGCTGGCGTCGCCGAACCAAATGCCTGTTCCCCCATCGCCATGCGCCCGAACCCCTGAGTCGTTACCCCATCAACATCTTTTTTGATTGAGATCGCATCGAAGCAAGCCCGCTCGTCAATCTGCGCAGGCACGGGGTGCTGTAATAGAATACCGCAAACCTGTGGATCATTATTCAACTCAGAAATTGTCGCTAGCAGCTCTTCGGTGCTGGTCGTTTCTGGAAGCGTTACGCTACGGGACCCCATACCCACCCGACCACAGGCATTCACTTTCATCTGCACATAGGTCGCTGAAGCAGGGTCATCACCCACCAGAATAGTTGCCAGCACAGGCTTTAGCTCTAGCTTATCCACACGCTGCTTCAACATCTGCTCACGTTGTTTCGCCAGGGTTTTACCGTCAAGAATCAGTGCCGACATTGTTAACCTCATATTCCAGGTGTCTTAAAGGGGGAAAGGGTAACTATGATAGCGGGATAATTGATAAATGGATAACAGGCCGCGCATTGAAATTGCCTAATTACGGCAGAAACCTATTCAAAACGGAATTTCGCCTAACGTTGCAAAATACGCAATACAGCAGTGAATATATATCAATATACGCAAGAACATAAAATCTATAGAGTACTGTTATTAAATTTCAGTGGCCCGATCTGTATAGCTATCTATATGGCTCTCTATATATAATATTGGCCTGCTGAATTTGAGCGTTACAGACTGCACTCCATCTGTAAGGTAAAAATAGAATTTTTCAGTTTCCGCCAACAGGGCGAGAACTCAATTAAACGGAACTATCAGATATGCCTAATAATTACTTCAACACCCTGCCGCTGCGTGAGCAGCTTGAGCAACTGGCTAAATGCCGCTTCATGGACATTTCTGAGTTTCCAGACGGCGTTGAAGCGCTGAAAGGCAAGAAGATCGTTGTTATCGGTTGTGGCGCACAGGGCCTGGCACAAGGTATGAACCTGCGTGACAGCGGTTGTGATGTTTCTTACACACTGCGTGCAGCGGCAATCGCTGAAAAGCGTCAGTCCTGGAAGAGCGCTACCGAAAACGGTTTCGTTGTTGGTACTTACGAAGAACTGATCCCTACTGCTGATGTAGTACTGAACCTGACACCTGATAAGCAACACACCCCTGTTGTTACCGCTGTTATGCCGCTGATGAAGCAAGGCGCTTGCCTGTCTTACTCTCACGGTTTCAACATCGTTGAAGAAGGTATGAAGATCCGTGAAGACCTGACCGTTATCATGGTTGCACCTAAGTGCCCAGGTTCTGAAGTACGTAACGAATACGTTCGTGGCTTTGGTGTTCCTACCCTGATCGCTGTTCACGAAGACAACGATCCTCAGGGCGAAGGTCTGGCACTGGCTAAGGCATATGCTGTTGGTACCGGCGGTCACAAAGCGGGCGTTCTGATGTCCTCTTTCATCGCTGAAGTTAAATCTGACCTGATGGGCGAGCAGACTATCCTATGCGGCATGCTGCAAACTGGTTCTCTGTTGTGCTTTGACAAGATGGTTGAAGAAGGTATCGACGCAGGCTACGCATCTAAGCTGATCCAGTTCGGTTGGGAAACTGTTACTGAAGCGCTTAAATATGGCGGCGTAACCAACATGCTGGACCGTCTGTCTAACCCAGCTAAGATCAAGGCATTTGATCTGTCTGAAGAGCTGAAACTGATCATGCGTCCGCTGTACAACAAGCACCAGGACGACATCATCAATGGTACTTTCTCTCGCACTATGATGGCTGACTGGGCTAACGATGACGTGAACCTACTGGGCTGGCGTGCAGAAACGGCTGAAACAGCCTTTGAAAAGACTCCAGCTGGCGATGTTGAAATCTCCGAGCAGGAATACTTCGATAACGGCATCCTGATGGTTGCTATGGTTAAAGCGGGTGTTGAACTGGCATTCGAAACTATGACTGCTGCTGGCATCATCGCTGATTCTGCATACTACGAGTCTCTGCATGAAACGCCACTGATCGCTAACACTATCGCACGTAAGAAGCTGTACGAGATGAACGCGACTATCTCCGATACTGCTGAATACGGTTGCTACCTGTACAACCATGCGTGCCTGCCGCTACTGGCTGACTTCATGAAGGACATCAAGACCGACGTTATCGGTAAAGGTCTGGACCTGGAAGACACTGGCGTAGACAACGCTCGCCTGATCGAAGTGAACGCTGCACTGCGCGCTCACCCGGTTGAAGCGATCGGTACTACCCTGCGTGGCCACATGGCTGACATGAAGAAGATCGTTTGATTTTGATACGTCCTTCTTAAAAAGAGGCCGGGCTTAATCGCCTGGCCTTTTTTTTAGCCTTTTCAAACCTGTTTTGAAAAGCATTTATAAAAGAACTGATAACCGCTCAAATATATTTTTATCCATCAATTCTTTTATCAGTGTTTTGACATCACCTACTTCAAGCTGCCATCGGATAGCTAACAATTGAGTTTAATACTTATGAACATTCGCCTGGACAATCTGACCGTAAACTTTGACGACCGCTTTCAATTAGAAGAGGTCAACTGGCAGCTGGATGATAGCCAGCACTGGGTCGTCACCGGCGCCAACGGTTCGGGTAAATCCGCACTGGCGGCAGTATTAGCCAGCGCCGGCGAAAACCTGTCCGGCAGCATCGACGGAATACCTGCGAAAGTCGGTCTGGTCTCTTTTGAAGCTCAGGCGGAACTGATCGAGGCCGAACTGAAAAAAGATGACGCCGATATCATGGATGTTATCGCCGAAGGTACCCCGGTACATGAGATCCTAAATCCCGGTGATAGCAACCAGCAACTGATCGATGAACTGGTTGAGAAGTTTCAACTGCAAGCACTGGTCAACCGGGCGTTTCGTAAACTGTCCACCGGCGAATCACGCAAGGTAATGTTAATCCGTGCGCTGGCCAGCGAGCCTGACCTGCTGGTACTGGACGAACCCTTTGACGGACTGGATGCCCACACGCTGGAGATGTTACAAGCGTACCTGGCAACGCTAGTCGAGATGGTACCTATGGTGATGGTGTTGAACCGCTTCGACGAGTTCCCCGACTTTATCACCCATATCGCCTATGTGGATAATGGTCGTCTGCAGCACCGGATCGACCGAAATGACACCAAAGCATACAACGAGCTTTATCAGCTACTGCATCTGAAAACTACTGACCTTGCGGTACCGGCAGCAGATCCGGAAACGGCAATTCCTAAGCTTGACCCGACTCAGCCGCTGGTAAAGTTGAACAGCGTCAACATCACCTATGATGGCCACCGAATAATCGATTCACTTGACTGGACCATCGAGCGCAACCAACACTGGCAGTTGAGCGGCCCCAACGGTAGCGGTAAAACCGGCCTGCTATCGCTGATCACCGGTGACCATCCGCAGTGTTACGTTAACGACATTTTTGTGTTCGGATTTCAGCGTGGTAGCGGCGAGAGCATCTGGCAGATAAAACAATTTATCGGCTACGTTTCCACCGCCCTGCAGTGGGAATACAAAGTCGGCACCGGCCTGCGTAATGTCATTATTTCCGGTTTCTACGACAGTATCGGCCTGTACACCAAAGCTACCGACCGACAGAAGAAGATCGCCGATGAATGGCTGGCACTGCTGGGCATGTCCGATCGGGCCGACACCCCGTTCAACAAGTTATCTTATGGAGATCAGCGCCTACTACTGATCGCCCGAGCAATGGTGAAACACCCTCCTCTGCTGATTCTGGATGAGCCTTGCCTGGGTCTGGATGATATGAACCGACAACTGGTGTTGGCCCTGATTGAAAAAATCTGCGCTGGGAGTGAAACCTCGGTGCTGTATGTAAACCATCACCCGGAAGACCAGATCAAAGGAATTGAAAACTATCTGGCACTGGAAAAACGAGAGCCTGACAATAGCTGATAGCGTTGTGCTTTATTGATAAGTAGATAAAAGAAAGCCCGGCATAACAGCCGGGCTTTTTTCTACGTTGATGAACGGGAAAGTAACGCTATCAGATGCCTGAAGGGGGAAGGCAAATAATACTCAGTCACTGTGACCGTAGTCTAGCTTCAAAAGGTGATACGCATTCCTACCAGATAGCCCGGATCGGTATTATCGGCATCATTATCACCTACCTCACCGAAAAGGCTGACGCCTTTCTGTTCAGGGAATTTATAAGTCGCATTGGCGTACCAGCCAGTCACGTTCTCTCCGGCATCCTCATCACGGTTCTGAATACCTAAAGCAACCGTCGTAGTCTTTGCAACCGGGAAGGCGGCAACTAGGTTGTAAACATCTGCAGTATCTTCCATAGACCCATAGTCAGCACCAAACTTTGCAAAGCCGGCATCAAAGGTCACACCTACACCCCAGGTCGAAACTGAGTCAGAGCCGGTTTCTTGATAGTTCTGATACGCAGCCATCAACCCCAGATTACCCACCTCGGTAGAGACAAACAGATCAGCGGATTTAGTGCCATCGCTATCACCATTACCTTCTGCTTTAAGGTCAGTAGAAACTGACACAAAGACGCTATCAAACTGAGCATCAACACGAATGACATCATCACCGGCATCATCGTTCAGATCGAAAATATCGTCTTCTACAACCGTTTCATACGCTTTTTCAACACTGAACTCATCCGAAGAGTAGTTCTGCTTACCAACGCGCAGGGCAACATTGTCAAACTTAAGACCCAGATACGCCTCTTCCAGCTTGCCGCCATCCTGAGAATCACTGCTCTGATCATTAGCACGCTTATCGAAGCTGTAATCCAGCTGCGCAAACGCACTCATCCCTTCATTAAGGCTATAGGTCACCC
>JAGPUU010000185.1 GCA_018067325.1 Amphritea sp. | reverse complement strand
GGTTTCCCCCTGTTTTTCTAACAACCCAAATTGATTCAGGTCGGGCCGCCCCTTACCAAAGCTACTCACTTTCACACCGGGGCTAACCAGTGGCGATGTAAGAGGGTCATCCCGGTTGATAACAACTCGACCTGCACCTTTAAATATTCGATGCTTCGCCTGATAGTAAAGCTGAAGACTGTTGTTATACCGGTCAAGATGATCAGGACTAACATTTAACACGGTTGCGACGGTTGCTCGAAGGTCATTTACCGTCTCCAGCTGAAAGCTGGACAGCTCAAGTACATAAAGCTGTTGCTCACCGGCACTCAGCATATCCAGTACCGGAGTCCCCAGGTTTCCACCAATACCGGTATCGATACCTGCATCCAGTGCCATCTGACCAACCAGTGTAGTGACGGTACTTTTGGCATTAGAGCCTGAGATAGCAACGATGGGCGCAGATACCGCCTGACAAAACAGATCAATATCGCCACTGAGCTTAACACCGGCAGCAACAGCCGCCTGTATTGCCGGCTGGTCTTTCGCCACACCGGGGCTCAGTAGAATCTCGCTAGCCCGACACAGCAGAGCTTTTTCCAGAGCTCCACAATGCAGATCAACACCAGGGAACTCAGACCGGATCTGCTCCAGGTTCGGAGGCACTTCACGGGTATCAACAAGCACAAACGACAAGCCTCGACCAGCCAGGTAGCGGGCACAGGAAAGCCCAGTCTGACCCAGACCGATAATGATGCGCAGTTGATCCGTCGCTATCAGGCTCACAAATGCTCCGTTAACGTATCTTAAGTGTCGCCAGCCCGATCAGGACCAGCACGACAGTAATAATCCAGAACCGAACGATAACGCGTGGTTCCGGCCATCCTTTCAGTTCAAAATGGTGATGCAACGGCGCCATTCTGAAAATACGCCGACCCGTCAATTTGAATGATGCCACCTGAAGAATCACCGACACGGTTTCAATAACAAACACGCCACCCATAATCATCAGCACCAGTTCCTGGCGAACAATTACCGCAATGACACCCAGTGCAGCACCCAGCGCCAGCGCACCTACATCACCCATAAAGACTTGAGCGGGATAAGCGTTAAACCAGAGAAAGCCAAGGCCGGCTCCGACAATTGATCCACAAATAACAATCAACTCACCAGAACCCGCTATATAGGGAATGTGCAGGTATTCAGCAAAATTAACGTTACCCCCTAAATAGGCAAAGACGCCTAGCGCTCCCGCTACCAATACCGTTGGCAAAATAGCCAGACCGTCCAGGCCATCAGTCAGATTGACTGCATTCGATGTACCCACAATCACAAAGTAGGTAAAGACAATAAAGAACAAGCCCATCTCTATGGCTACATCTTTAAAAATAGGAATAATCAATTGGGTCTCAGCCGGTGATTGAGCTGTGACATAGAGCACTATTGCAGCTCCCAGCCCTCCCACTGATTGCCAGAAATACTTCCAACGTGCAGGAAGGCCACGACTGCTCTTCTCAATCACCATCCGGTAATCATCAACCCAACCAACTGCGCCGAAAATAAAGGTAACTCCCAGAACAATCCAGATGTAACGGTTTGTCAGATCCGACCAAAGCAAGCTACTGATCATAATCGCCAAAATAATCAGTGCGCCACCCATGGTTGGCGTGCCCGCTTTACTGAAGTGCGATTCCGGGCCGTCATGTCGTACAGTCTGTTTAATCTGTTTGCTTTTCAACTTACGAATCAGAGCCGGCCCCAAAAACAGGGAGATCGCCAGCGCGGTCAGCACACCAAAAATGCCACGTAGTGTGAGGTAACTGAATACAGCAAAAAAACTGTTATATTCAGTCAGCCATTCCGCCAGAAGTAATAACATCAGTGGCTACCCCCATCAGTCGATTCTGTAACAGTTACGTTCATTTTTATAAGTTCAGTCACTATTTGATCCATTCCTGCACTGCGAGATCCTTTCACCAGCAGATTTCTTCTATTTTTTGGTAACTGTCTAAGCGCACTCAGCAGTGTCGGTTTATCTTTAAAATTCTGGGATTGCTTGCCACCGGCAGCGGCAAAACCCTCTACCGCCTCTTGGCTCATGACGCCACAACTAAATAGAGCGTCGACATTTTTAGCGGCCGCATACTCTCCAACATCACGATGCTTCAGTTCAGCACCCTCGCCCAATTCACCCATATCTCCCAGCACCAGCACCGACTCTCCCTGCAACTCAACCAGGGCATCAACCGCTGCTTTAACAGCATCGGGGTTAGCGTTGTAACTGTCATCGATCAACAAGGTTGATTCATCTAGTTGAAACGGCCGCATTCGTCCTGCTGCACCCTGACACTGCCCAACGCCCTCTGCAGCAATCTGAGGATCACAACCATCCGCCAGTACAGCCGTCATTGCGGCCAGCGCATTAGCAATATTGTGCCGCCCCATCAGGCTAAGACTAACCGGATACTGGTAGCCCTCATAATTCATAGAGAACGCGTAACAACCGTTATCTTGCAACTTAATATCACTGGCATAGACAGAAGCCTGCTGATTAACCAGTGAAAAGGTCATTACCGGCTGCTGTTGCAGCATCCCCAGCCACACTTGCACATGAGGGTCGTCCTGATTAACCACAGCGATACCATCTGCTGAAAGCCCTTCAAATATTTCAGCCTTTGCCTGAACGACCCCTTTGAGAGAACCAAACCCTTCCAGGTGTGCTCCCATGGCATTATTCAAAATAGCCACATCCGGCTTTGCCAGGTGGGTGCTATAAGCGATCTCATGGGCGCCACTTGCGCCCATTTCAATCACTGCAAATCGGTCACCTGCTGACAGCCTTAGCAGCGTCAGGGGTACACCGATGTCATTATTTAGATTCCCTTGGGTCGCTAATGTCTGGCCACGCAGTTGATTGATCGACGCCAGCATCTCTTTCACGGTCGTCTTGCCACTACTACCGGTTACAGCAAACAGTGCACCTTCAAACCGATTGCGGTTATAAGCGGCAATATTCCCCAACGCCATTCGAGTATTACTCACAACTAACTGTGGAACATCGACATCAACTTCACGCTCGACCACTACCGCAACAGCACCATCCACTACGGCCTGGGAGACAAAATTATGGGCATCGAAATTATCGCCCCGTAGCGCGATAAACAGGTCACCTGCGTGTATATTTCGCGTATCAGTACTAACGCCCAAAACTTCACAGCTTCCACCAATCAAACGAGCAGATAGCGCAGGTGCAAGCTCACTTAGACTAAACGGGCCATTCATTGCGCGATTCCTTTTTCTCCAGAACTATCCGCAGATAAGTCCAAGGCATTACGGGCAACCTCCAGATCATCAAACGGCATTTTCACCCCTTGTATATCCTGATAATTCTCATGCCCTTTTCCAGCAATCAATAAAATATCTTGCGGTGTTAATTCAGCAATGGCTGTTTTAATCGCCATAGCGCGATCGGCATCATTCAGAACCCGGTCTGCATTACGAAAGCCACTCATGATCATCGCAATAATCTGCTGAGGGTCTTCTGTACGCGGGTTATCGCTGGTAACCACAACCCGATCGGCAAACTTCTCCGCGACGGCAGCCATCTGGACGCGTTTTCCGGTATCCCGATCGCCTCCACAGCCAAACACGCACCAGAGTTGACCCTGACAATGGGTCCGAAGTGCTTCCAGAGCTTTTTCCAACGCATCGGGTGTATGTGCATAATCAACAACAACCAAAGGTCGGTCTGGAGAAACCCGTTGCATACGCCCTGGAACAGCTGTTATTTGATGCAACGCTGCATCAATCTGATCAAGAGAGCAGCCCAGCCGCTCAGTTATCGCGATAGTCAGTAACAGATTACTCAGATTGAACCGGCCGATAAGACCCGATTCCAAGGCAAAGGTTCCCTGCGGCATAACTATTTGAGCATGAATACCTATTGCTGAAAGCGTTACTTCAGTTGCCCGAACTTTAGCCCCTTCTGATTCACCAAAACTGATACGCTCCTGACCATCCTTCAAAGCCAGTATTCGGGCACCATACTCATCATCAGCATTAATCACCTGATGATCTATTTCCAAATCACAAAACAGACGGGCTTTAGCTGCACCGTAAGTTTCCATATCTCCGTGGTAATCCAGATGATCTCGGGACAGATTTGTAAAACCCGCCGCATCAAAGTGAACCCCACTCACCCGCTGCTGATCTAGCGCATGACTGGACACTTCCATTACCACTACGGTAGCGCCCTGATGTTTTAAATCCGCCAACATTTTGTGCAGCTGAATTGCATCCGGAGTGGTATGGGTTGCGTCATTTAACTGACCCAACAAACCGTTACCCACAGTGCCAATCAACCCACAGGTTTCGCCACAGAACTCCAATACCTGCGCAATGTAATGAGCACATGAGGTCTTACCGTTAGTTCCGGTTACACCTACAACACGCATATTAAGGGAAGGCTTCCCATAGAAACGTGAAGCGACCCCGCCGATCAGTGCAGCCACATCTGGCACACCAATCAGCGGAATGGTCACGTTAATAGAGTCCGCTGCAGCCAGCGCTACGTCATCAACGATCGCAGCAACTGCCCCTTCTGCTGCAGCGGAGCAAACAAAATCGATTCCTTTATGGCTTACACCATCACGGGCGAAAAACAGATCCCCCGGTTTTACTAAACGACTATCCTGACAGATCCCGGAGACCTTCATTTCAGCCAGATCACTCTGGGCCAGCTGCGGCAGCAACTCAGCCAGAGAAAAACAATCAGCACTCACTTCATCACCATCTGTGATGAAGCTGGCTGCCAGTTATCCGGTGCCACATTCAGCATTCGCAACGCACCCCCAACAACCCGGGAAAAGACCGGTGCGGCAACTTCACCACCGTAGTACTCCTGACCTTTTGGATTATCTACCATTACCACAGCAACAATTTCAGGGTTATCAACCGGCGCAACACCCGCAAAAATGGATACATACTGATCATCGGCATAACCACCCGAGCCAACCTTATGCACCGTACCGGTCTTTCCTGCTACCCGATAACCTTCGATAGCAGCACGACGTCCTGTACCACCTGTCTGGGTAACCGTCTCCATCATTCTTAGAACCTGATTGGCAACTTTCTCAGGCATCACCCGAGTAGCAGGTTCAGGGCGATCAAGCTTTAGCAGAGATACATTTCGAACCAACCCGCCTGAAGCGAAAGGCAGGTACGCCTGTGCCAGCTGCAATGGGGTTACCGCTAAACCATACCCATATGCCATCGTTGCCCGTTCGATAAGCCGCTTTTTCGGAATATAAGGCAACACACCAGCCTGTTCCCCCGGAAAACCGGTACCCGACACTTGCCCTAAACCAACATTCTGAAATACGTTTCGTATCGCATCTTCATGCATGCTGAGAGCCAGTTTAGTAACGCCAACATTACTGGATTTCGTAATAATCCGACCCAGATCCAGCTCACCATAGTTACGATGATCTCGAATCGTTTTGCCCTTTACCCGAATATAGCCAGGCGAGGTATCAATCACAGTACTCGCCTTATATTTCCCACTCATCAACGCTGCCGCGATAGTCAACGGTTTCATGGTTGAGCCAGGTTCAAAGGTATCGGTCACCGCTCTATTACGTAACGACTCCATCCCCGCCCCCAGATTACTCCGGTCATTCGGGTTGTAAGATGGCTGATTCACCATCGCCAGCACCTCACCGGTATGCGCATCAAGCACCACCATCGCTGCTGAATCTGCTTTATGCGCCTGTACTGCTGCTTTTAATTCTCTATAAGCCAGATACTGAAGACGCAGATCGATACTCAGCTTCAGATCGCGGCCTTGTGACATCGGTTCTAGTTCACGGATATGCTTAACGGTTCGCCCTAGCAAATCTCGCATGACCAGTTTTTTCCCAGGAATACCCTGCAACCAGTCCTGAAAGGCCAGTTCAATCCCTTCCTGCCCCTTACCATCTACATTGGTAAAGCCAACCAGATGAGTGGCTACTTCTGCAGCTGGATAAAATCGTTTGTACTCGCGATCAACGTAAACGCCGGGCATTTCCAGCTCTTCAACCTGGGCTGCTTGTATCGGTGTCATCTGACGCTTCAGATAGATAAACTGCTTACTCTGGAAGCGCGAAACCCGTTTAAGCAAGGCTGTTTTATCGGTTCCTAGCAACGCTGCCAGCTTATTGATCGATCCATTCTGCCGATCAAACTCTTTTGGGTTCATCCATACGGTCGATACTGGAGCACTCACAGACAAAGGCTGACCATTGCGGTCACTAATCATTCCCCGATGAGCGGGTATCACTGCGGTACGTAAAACCCGAGCATCTCCCTGTCGCTTCAAAAACGCATGTTCCTGAACATTCAGAGAGAGCATCTTAGTGGCGACAGCGCCGGCTATCAGGAATAGCAAACCAAAGACCAGCCATAAGCGCCAACCCCTTGCGGCACGAGCTTGTAACCCCTGCTCATCGCTCATCTCTGATCACCTCTACCTGTTCAGGAATTCGCATTCCTAAACGCTTAATTGCTACTGACTCCACCCGATTATTGGCGGCCAGCGCTCCCTGTTCTAACAGCAGCTGACCCCATTCAACCTGAAGCTCATCCCACTGCTGTACCAATTCTTGTTGCTGATTGAACAGCAACCGATACTGATGTGCCGACCAGATAACCATCAAAGCAGAAAGCACAACACAAGCAACGATACTTATCAGCACTAAACCCGGCCTTACCAGCTCAACGGGCTTTATCAGCTCGCCAATCTGTGGTTCATCTTCTGCCTTCAGCCATCCTGGCAGTGGCACACTCAGTTTCATCGTATTTTTTTCGCTGCCCGCATGACGGCACTTCGAGAGCGTGGATTTTCAGACACCTCATCGCGTCCAGCTTTCACCGCTTTACCTACGGCTTTCATACGAATTTTCAACATATCATTGGTTACCGGAATACCTAACGGCAGATGATCATCGCCTTTTACGTGCTTGCGAATAAACCGTTTAACGATGCGGTCTTCCAACGAGTGAAAGCTGATAACCACCAAATGACCATCAGGCTTTAGCATATCTAACGCCTGATCAAGACAGTCTTCCAGATCTTCTAATTCACGGTTGATAAAGATCCGAATCCCCTGAAATGCACGGGTTGCGGGGTTCTTACCTTTTTCCCAAGCAGGGTTTGCTTCAGTAACAATCTTCGCCAGGCGCCCGGTTGTAATAATAGGCTCCAGCTCACGTTCTTTAACGATAGCCTTGGCCATCCGTCTGGAATGGCGCTCTTCGCCGTAGGTATACATTACGTCAGCGATCTCTTTCTCACTGGCGCGGGCTAACCATTCAGCGGCACTTTCACCTACATCAGGATTCATTCGCATATCCAGCGGCCCATCAGACATAAAACTAAAGCCACGATTAGGATCATCTAACTGGGGAGATGAAACACCCAAATCTAGCAACACACCATCAACCTTCCCGGCAAGTTCACGCCCACGCACAAACTCTTCTAACTGGGCAAATGAACCCCGTTCAATACTAAAACGCGATTCGTCAGCAAAACGTTCTGCTGCGCAGGCAATTGCTTCAGGGTCTTTATCGATCCCCATCAGACGGCCTTTCTCTGCCAGCCTGCTCAAGACCAAAGCCGAATGACCTCCACGACCAAAGGTACCATCGATATAAAACCCTTCAGGGTCACCGACCAGGGTATCCACAGCCTCATTCAGCATAACTGTGATATGTTGTAACTCTGCACTCATGTGCGTTAACCCCTGTCGGTTTAAAGTGATAAATTCTGTAATTCTTCTGGCAACACAGCGCCGCCAGCGGCTTCCGCCAGATACTCTTCACGGGTCGCCAACCAGCGTTCCTCGCTCCAGATCTCAAAC
>JAGPUU010000183.1 GCA_018067325.1 Amphritea sp. | reverse complement strand
GAGCGTTTGCTGGCTGTGCTGCCGAAACTGATGAATGAAGTGATATCGGTGGAAAACTCAGGTGAAACTCTGGAACGGGTTTTATTACTGATTCAGGCGGTGATACGTCGTTCTGCGTATCTGGTGCTGTTGGCCGAAAATCCGGATGCGATGCAGCAGCTAGTGAAGCTTTGTTCTGCCAGCGCCTGGTTTAGCGAAACCCTGGCAAAGCAGCCGGTACTGCTGGATGAACTGATTGATCAGCGTACTTTATATGCACCGCCGACCAAAGAGGAGCTGCAATCTGACTTGCGACAACAACTGCTACGTATTCCTGAAGAGGATGAGGAACAGCTGATGGAAACCCTGCGCTATTTTAAGAGTGCCCATGCATTACGGGTCGCCGCCTCTGATATAACCGGAGCGCTACCCTTGATGAAGGTCAGTGATTATCTGACCTGGTTGGCCGAAGCAATACTGGAAGCGGTATTAGAGATTGCATGGCGACAACTAACTGAAAAACATGGCGTGCCGCAGAAATCCCCCGGTGTTCCCTGCGATCCTGACTTTATTATTGTTGGCTACGGTAAAATGGGGGGGATTGAGCTTTCGTATGGTTCTGATCTTGATCTGGTGTTCATTCATGATGCCGAAGCGGGTTTGTATACCGAAGGTAAGAAGCCGGTTGCAAACTCAGTGTTCTTTACTCGGTTAGGACAAAAAATCATTCATATTCTCAATACCTTTACTCCCGGTGGGCAGCTCTACGAAGTTGATATGCGCCTGCGACCTTCAGGTAATTCGGGGCTACTGGTCAGCTCTCTTAAAGCGTTTACTGAATATCAGGAGAAAGAAGCCTGGACCTGGGAGCACCAAGCGCTGGTACGGGCGAGGGTGATTACGGGGTCAGAGACGTTAAAGCAGGCCTTTGAACAGGTGCGTGGAAATATTCTTAGTAAAACCAGAGAGCCTACAGAGTTAGCTGAAGACGTGGTTAAAATGCGGGAAAAGATGCGCGAACATCTGGGAACCTCTGAAAAAGATAAAGATGAAAAATTTAACCTGAAACAGGACAGAGGCGGTATTGTCGATATCGAATTCTTAGTGCAATACAGCGTGCTTGCTAATGCTAGAACCTATTCTGAACTGATGGAGTTTACTGATAATATTCGTATTATTGATGCGATGCAGACTACTGGAGTGATATCAGCTGATGATGCTGAAACGCTCCGAGAAGCGTATAAAAGTTATCGCTCTGTGGGACATAGACAGGTGCTTCAGGATCGCTCTGCGACGATAAGCGCTTCTGAACTAGAGGGGAGTCGTCAAGAGATAACCCGGATCTGGAAAGCTAGCTTGAAGGCTTGAATACGGGCAATAAAAAAAAGCGCCTTAAGGCGCTTTTTTATTAAGAATCTCGCTTCAGATACGGGTTAACCATCCGTGTTTATCTTCTGCTTTACCCCATTGAATATCGTTCAGTGCCTGACGCAGTTTAACGGTTGTTGTGCCGGTCTCACCGTTACCGACAGGGTATTCTTTACCGTTATGGATCAGAGTGCCTACCGGTGTAAGTACCGCTGCAGTACCCGAAAGAGCTGCTTCACAACCCGGTTTGGCGGCTCGCTCAAGTAATTCTTCAATGGTTAACTGGCGTTCCTGTACATCCATACCCAGGTCGCGGGCGATGGTCAGTATTGAGTCGCGGGTTACCCCGTGTAGGAAACTTTCATCCAGGGCTTTAGTGATTACTTCGTTGCCATCTATCAGTAGGAAGTTGGCTGCGCCGGTTTCCTGTACATCGCCGTCTGGGCAAAAGAGAACCTGATCGGCGTTGAGCTCCCGTTTGGCTTTCATGATGGGCTGCAGAGCACTGGCGTAGTTACCGCCACTTTTGATCATGCCCATATGGGCAGCGCAGCGGGCACCATTTTCTTCGAGTAATAAGCGCAGTGGGGCACCGCCGCCGGAGAAATAGTCACCTACGGGGGATAGCAATATATATTGGCAAGACGTCACTGATGGAGATGCCGCCTTACCAATTGCCGGCTCAGTACCAAAGTGAGTCGGGCGGATGTACATAGAACCTGGAGGTTCAGGCACATCATTTTTAAAGCGAGTGACGATATCGATGATCATCTTGCCAGTGGTCGCTTTATTGATCTCTGGAAGTGACAGCAGCTCGCTGCTCTGAGTGAAACGATCAATATTACGATCCATTCGGAAAATATTGATCGAGTCATCTTCATGACGAAACGCTTTCAAGCCCTCAAAGCAGGTGCTGGAATAGTGTAGTACATGTGCCCCTGGATGCAGTTGCAGGCTATCACTGCTGACTACTTCAGTATCGCTCCAACTAGTGCCATCAAACCAGGAGATTGCCATTTCAGGCATGAACACAGTTCCAAATGCGGCCATTGATTACCTCGAAAACGTATAAAGTTGTATATTTTATTATTACGCAGCGTGATTCAGCGTTTTTTTATAGGCCAGTGATTGTAATCAGCTCTGGCTGAAAAGGGAATCCGCTGTAGTGATTAAAGCTTGATAAGCACTAAGAAAATAGCCATTTTGTTGAAACGGTTCAGTGGATGAAGTGTAAATCAGAAATGTTATACTGCGGCCTAAGTTTATTTCCCTCTGGCAGAGATAGGAATCCCCTTGAAAGTTCTGATCGTTAAAACCTCATCCATGGGGGATGTTATTCATACCTTGCCGGCATTGACTGATGCAGCAAAGGCTATTCCAGGCATCAGTTTTGACTGGGTTGTAGAAGAAGGGTTTGCAGAAATCCCCGGCTGGCACTTTGCGGTTGATCGCGTTATCCCTGTTGCGATACGACGTTGGCGGAAAAACCTCTGGAAAACCTTCAAAAGTGGTGAGTGGAAGCGGTATCGCACGGCTCTCGCTGAGTCTGATTATGACTTGGTTATTGATGCGCAGGGCTTGTTGAAAAGTGCTCTATTGGTAACTCGGTATAGCCGAGGTGTGAGTTGCGGCTATGATAAAATCTCTGCGCGGGAACCGCTGGCTGCTCGATTTTATCAACGAACCTTTCAGGTAGATAAACAACAACATGCAGTAGAGCGGACCCGTCAATTGTTTGCCCAGGCATTAGGTTATCAACTGGAAGGCCGAGGCGATTTCGCTATTCGCAACCACTTTATCCAAGATAGGGATGCTGAATCCGACTATCTGGTATTTCTCCACAGCACCACACGCTTCGATAAACACTGGCCGGAAGAGTATTGGCTGGAGTTGATTAAGAATGCGACGGCAGAAGGCTGGAAGGTCAAATTGCCCTGGGGGAATCCAGAGGAGAGAGATAGGGCTGACCGGTTGGCGCAGAAGAATGACGCTGTTGAGGTGCTGCCAAAGCTGAATCTGGCAGAGGTTACTACGGTATTGGCTGGTGCAGCTGGCTGCGTGTCAGTGGATACAGGCTTATCTCATATGGCCGCTGCACTAGATCGACCCAACGTTATTTTGTTTGGATCCACTGATCCCGGACTTGTCGGAGGCTATGGTAAAGATCAGTTGTGTCTGGAGGCTAAAGAACAGGTGGAAAGTGGCAGTCCTGTTGAGCCTGCCGTGTTTGCTAACCTTACTCCAGCGATAGTGTGGAAAGCTTTAATCAATAATATTGGTAGTGATGCTAGCTGTTCTTAATAAAAAGTTTTTTGTGTTCTAGTATTCCCAGTTTTAGCAGAGTCTCTATCTCCTGTTGGTTGAGAATAAAACGATCAAATTCCTCCTGAAGCCTGCCTTCGTTGAGGATTTTAACCCAGCGACGGTAATGGTCTCCCATTTTTGCATCAGTTGTTTCCAGTAGTCTTTTCCGGTTCTGTATATTTCTCTCGAACTGTTTGTAGCTTCTGATGGGGTAATGATGCACGCAAATGCCCGGTTCCGTTCGGGCA
>JAGPUU010000483.1 GCA_018067325.1 Amphritea sp. | reverse complement strand
AGTGACATCCTTACCATCAAAAGCAACCGTCCCCTGATCCGGTTTCAAACCACCGGCGATCAGATTAAAAAGGGTACTCTTACCGGCACCATTGGGTCCGATAATGCCCAGAGCCTGACCTTCATCCAGCGCCAGATTCATACCGTCCGTCACCTTAAAAGAGCCAAAGCTCTTGTGCACATCATTTAATTCAAGCAGTGTTTGTTGCATGTTATTACCTCGTCATCAGGCAACACTTTCCCGCTGACGGTACCTGGGGCACTGTCAGAACAGAGGGAACAGTGTTGCTTCTCCGTTACCCGGACGGGCTACGGAGCAACGATTACAGTGTTAAGAAAGCGGCTGCATATCACTGGCTACAGGAATCATCGGAGCCGTCTGGTTGTTGGTTATCACCAGGTCATACATAAAGTCTCCTCCCTGTCGCCACTGACCACCAACCAGAGGAGTTTTGGCCACATTTTTCACCGGACCATTCTTCCAGCTAATAGGACCAACAACTGTATCCAGTTCGGTTGCCAGCAGAGCATCACGTATCGCTTCAGCTTCACCCAGAGAGTCAACTCGTTGCATAATATCCACGGCCAATTCAAATAACGCATGGGTAAAACCGAGTGGTGGAGTCCACTGTTTACCCGTTGACTGTGTGTAACCCGTTGCAATTTCACGAGCGCTTTGCCCTGTGAGAGAAGAGTTAAATGGATGATTCGGACTCCACCACACTTCTGTTGAAAGGTTATGAGCAGCCTGGCCAAGCGACTCAACAGACGATGGGAACAAGATACCCTTACCGATCGACGCAACTTTCGGATTAAATCCCTGCTGCTTAGCTTGAGACCAGAAAGTTGTCATATCTGGTGGGATAACCACTCCAGTAACAATTTCAGCATCTGCATTCTTGTAAGCAGAGATCTGGGCTGAGAAATCATCAGTCAGACTCTGGAAACGACCCGGATCCACCAGGGTGAAGCCTTTCTTCGCCAGCACAGGTGGGAAGCCAAGTTCTTTATGACCCCAGGCATTACCATCACCATCATTAGGGAACAGACCCGCAACGACTTTATTCGTGTTCAGGCTGTCCCACATATTGGTGTAGTTCTCAACCACATCTTCCAATCCCCAGAAGAAATGGTAGGTCCACTCAAATCCGGTCTCCGGCTTACCACCACGGGTAAAGAACCACGGCTGCCAAGGCGCAACTGTCGATATACAAGGTACTTCATTAATCTCGCACTGGTCTGAAACAGGGTTAGTGGTTTCAGGGGTTGAAGAGACCAGCATCAGATCAACTTCATCCGACAGAATAAGCTCATTAGCTACTTCTGCCGCACGATTGGGATTCGACTGGCTATCTTTGACGATAATCTCAACCGGATAGGTCCGGCTACCAATCTGAATCCCGTTCTTGAGTTTTTCCCGAACACCGTTCAGAATGAAGTTGTCAGCTTCTGCAAATGGGGCCAGTGGTCCGGTTTGTGGGGTAACATAGCCGAACTTAATTACACGTTGTTTGGCAAACGCAGGGGCTGATCCGAGTCCGCCAACGAGGGCAGCTCCTGCAACTAATCCACCGGATGTTTTAAGAAAATTCCGGCGGGAAAGGCCATTAGCTAAGCGACGCTTGTTATTGTTATCTTTCATAGCTTTCTCCGTTTACATATTTATTCGCTACCAGGGCGAGTACCCCGATAAGCGTTTTCTAGTAATTCACGCACTCCGGCACGGTCTATCGCACGCGGGTTGTAATATGGATTGGTTGTTGCAATATCTGCAGCCTTGTCCAGATCACCTTCTAACATTCCAATATCTTTCAGCGACACCGGTGCACCGATGCTTACTGCAAGGTCATACAAGGCACCTGCCGCTTCATCCGCTTCAACATTCAACGCCCTGCCAATAGCTGACATTGCCTGCGGTGCATGATCACGATTGAAATAGGTGGCATGTGGAATAACGACGGTATGCACTTCTGCATGGGGCAAATTGAAGCTACCGCCCAGGGTATGGCAAAGCTTGTGGTGAATCGCCATACCGACAGCACCCAGAACAGTGCCTGACAACCAAGCTCCATATAGTGCTTTCGCCCGGGCTTCCATATTATCTGGCTGCTTTACGATAACCGGAAGACTCTCTCCCAGCGCCCGAATCCCCTCTTCCGCCATCAGTGAAGTCACCGGATTCTGGGTTTCGGAATACAGCGCTTCAACACAATGTGCGATAGCATTCAGGCCACTTGGCCCGGAGATAAAATCAGGCAATCCCACTGTTAACTCAGGATCGTAGATCACGGTCTTAGGCAAAACTCTGGGATCTCTGCCGGTAGTCTTAATACCATCTTTGGTCATACCCCAGACCGGAGTCATTTCTGAACCAGCATAGGTAGTAGGAATTGCCAGAATAGGCAGACCGCTTTCCAGCGCAATTGCCTTAGCCAGACCAACCGTAGAACCTCCACCGATAGATACGCAGCCGTCGATATCCAACTGACTCACGACGTCCATTACATCGGCAATAGTTTCAACCGGAACATGCATCACCGCCTGATCGTAGATCCCAGTTACCAGATCACCCAACAGGTCGGCAACATTTTCAGCCAGATCTCGCTGGTGCGGTGTACTAAGAACCAGCACTTTAGTCATACCAAGCGCTTCGGCTTCGGCTCTCGTTTGTGACAATTTGCCCGGACCAAAAATGACCCGACCCGATAGTGCGTTATAATTAAAATCCAACATTATTCAGCTCCCGCATGGGCTTTCGCTGTTCTTTCATTGAGGTCCCGCAAGACCTTAAGCTCTTCATCAGTCGGCAACGCCGTTGTTTGTAAGTGATCAGCAAACTTCAGATCCCAGCCGGTATTTTCCCGAGCCTGATCTACCGTGATCCCCTCATGGAGATGCGTCATCACCAGCTCTTTACTTACTGGATCTGGTTCGAGAACACCTAAGTCCGTAATGACAGCGACAGGCCCTTTATTGGTCAGGCCAGCCTCTTCCCGAGAGTCACCGCCTTCCATAAAACCCGGTGATGTGATGAAACTTAACTGCTCTACAAATGCCCGAGAACTCTGCTTCAGAATAATCAGTATTTCTTTACAATTTGTACTTATCTCAGGTGCTCCACCAGCACCCGGCAGTCTCACTTTTGGGTTGTTGTAATCACCAATAACAGTGGTATTAATATTGGCAAAACGGTCAATTTGAGCAGCTCCCAAAAAACCAATATCAACATGACCACCTTGTAACCAGTATCGAAACATTTCAGGTACCGAGACCACCAGATCCGCCGTTTCAGAAAGCTCTCCATCACCTATAGACAAAGGCAGAACATCAGGTTTGGTGCCGATTGTTCCAGATTCATAAATAAGCACGATATCTGGGGTACTGGTAAGACGGGCCAGATTCGCTGCGGCACTTGGCTGACCAATACCGACAAAACAGACCTGTCCGTTTTGCAGCAGTCGGGATGCAGCAATTGTCATCATCTCCGAAGAGGAATACTGCGTACTCATGCCACACTCCTTACACCGATGCTGTCCTTAAACTGGGCAAAATTTTCAGTATCAAGTACATGGCGTTCCATCCACAGAGAAAATGTTTCCCTGTCCCGGGCAATAACATCCCATTGCTGGTAAAAAGCGTTATTCCTGGTTGAATAGCCCTGTGCATATGAAGGAAACGCACCACCAGGAATCTCGCATACCGCATCTATTACCCACCCGGGAATAACCGTCTGATTGGCATGAGGCTCTAGCTTATCAACCACCTCTTCCACGGTGACGATCACCTTTTTTGCGGCCAGAACCGCTTGCTTCTGCACCCCAACAATGCCCCACAACAACACGTTGCCCTTACGGTCAGCTTGCTGAGCATGGATCACCGTGACATCCGGCCGAATCGCAGGTACCGCCGCCAGTTTCTCTCCGGTAAACGGACACTCAATCTGCTTAATCGTACGATTGTACTTCGGCAGATCGCAGCCAATGTAGGCACGCAGGGTCGCAAAAGGTAGATTGGCGGCCCCTGCTTCATAAGCATTTGCCATATCCGCGTGGGAATGTTCTTCGATCTCCAGAGGCTGCGGCCAGCCTTTCTCTACCGCATCGCGGAACCGGTACAGCGAGCCGACCCCCGGATTCCCCCCCCATGAAAAGATCATTTTCCGAACACAACCCATGCCGATCAGCTGATCGTAGATCACATCCGGGGTCATCCGGATAATGGTCAGATCCTGCTTTTTCTGACGGATTATTTCGTGACCGGCAGCATAAGGAATCAAATGAGTGAATCCCTCCAGAGCTACCGAATCACCATTATCGATCAGCTCGGAAACGGCGGCTTTTAATGTTGTTATCTTGGCCATAACATTTTCCGTTCTAAAGTTACTTTGCTTCAAATTGGCTTAGCGCTGGTAGAAAGGTGGAATCTTAGCGTCGATATTGACCCACACAGACTTAACCTGGGTGTACTCGCGCATCACCTCGAAGCCCATTTCACGGCCATAACCAGACTTGCCCATACCACCAAACGGGCTGGCAGGATGAACACGCTTATAACAGTTGATCCATACCATTCCGGCATGAATTTCACGGGCAAATTTATGTGCACGGCTGATATCTTTAGTCCACAGTCCTGACCCAAGGCCATATTCAGTACCGTTAGCAATCGCTAAGGCTTCTTCGTCATCCTTAAAGGTAATGACAGTTACAAAGGGGCCAAATACTTCTTCCTGAGCAATTCGATCAGTCGCTTTGCCCCGAACAATTGTTGGCTCTACATAACAACCATTTGCTAGCGATGGGTCTGAAGGTTTCTTACCACCCAGCAGAATTTCACCACCTTCCTGACGTGCAATCTCGCAATATTCCAGCACACGTTCCTGGTGCAATTTTGATGTCAGCGGACCCATCTCAGTTTCAGGGTTACTTGGATCTCCAAGACGAATAGAGCTTGCAAGAGCAACAAACTTATCCAGAAACTCATCGGCAATACTTTCATGAATAATAATGCGGGAACCGGCAATACAAGCCTGCCCCTGATTATGGAAGATCGCCCAGGCAGCACCTCCTACAGCTTTCTGGATATCAGCATCTTCGAAGATGATATTGGCGCCTTTACCACCGAGTTCCAGCTGAACTTTCTTCAGGTTTCCTGCCGAAGCCTGCACGATACGCTGACCTGTTGCGGTGGAACCCGTGAAGGCGATCTTGCCCACATCTTCATGCTCTGAAAGACGCGCACCCGCCGTATGGCCATAGCCCACAATCACATTGACTACACCTGGTGGGAAACCCACTTCCAGCATCAGTTCAGCGATACGTAGAGTAGACAGTGGCGTAATTTCAGACGGTTTAATCACCACTGTGTTACCCGCTGCCAATGCCGGCGCCATCTTCCAGCTGGTAAACATTAATGGGAAATTCCAGGGAACTATCTGACCCACAACACCAATTGGCTCTCGGCTGGTATAGTTCAGGAAGCCCTCTTCAACCGGAATGGTTGTACCTTCCAGCTTGTCAGCCATACCACCAAAATAACGAAAGCAAAAGGCGGTTCGTTTTACATCAAGATTTCGGGTATCACGAATAGGATGCCCCGTATCAAGAGATTCCAGCTGTGCCAATTCCTCAGCACACTCTTCAATTTTATCGGCTAGTTTCAGCAGCAGATGACCCCGTTCAGAGGCTTGCAACGCACCCCAGGAAGGGTACGCTGCCTTTGCTGCTGCAACTGCACGATCCACATCAGCTTCTTTAGCTTCTGCAAGCTTAGTGATCAATGAACCATCATGGGGATTAACCACATCAATAGTTGCACCATCAAGGGCATCAACCCACTCACCATTAATCAGCATTTTGTTTTGGATATGCATAGCGTTGCTACCTATATTAAAAAGTTACCGGTACGATTGGGACGGTACCGTCTTTAATCATATCCATGATTTCAGGCGACCCATTTTCCCAAACCAGCAACATAGAACGCTTTGGAGATTGACCTTGGTGACGAATATCAGCAGGTTGTGCAGATACATCACCCGCACGCATTGTAACGGTGGCTAACGGCGCACTAGTCTTACCATCTTTAATGTCCCAGACAATCTCGTCTGAAATCTGAATAAACCACTCAACCCGGTCATTTCCGTGATCAATTGGCAGAATATATTCTTCAGTGGTAGGACAAAATAAACTCTGACGCAGGACAGAAACAATGGATGGGTTCCAGGTAACATCAGAACGCGACAGAAAAGCGAAGAAGTTATAAGCGTGTAGTTCACCTTCGAAGCCAGGCTCTGCTTCAATAACCGGTTGGCTCTGATCAACATCGGCAAAAGCACGATTAACCGGATAGCCATTTTCATCACTACGCAGCGGAGCATCACCCGGGATACCGACCATCCGCTTGGCAACCTCGCGCTGACGAGAAATCAGTTTGTCTTCATTACCATTATTACGACCCCATGCATTACCCGTTTCCTGAGGCGCAGCAAATGGATCAAAACCTTCATTGGTCCAATCGGACAACAAAGCTTTGAAAACATCCATCAGTTCATCAGACTTAAAGTTTTCCAGGTAATCACGCTCAGCTTTAGTCCACTCAGCATGTT
>JAGPUU010000180.1 GCA_018067325.1 Amphritea sp. | reverse complement strand
AATACATAGTGGTTCTAATCAAGCTGTAGATACAGCGGTAAGTAGCGATAAAATGACCCCTATTTTTGGTTGGGATACTGATTCATCAAGGTAAGTAAAAAATTTCATATTTAAAAAGCCTCATGGTTCACACCCTGAGGTTTTTTTGGTTTAGTAGCCGCCAGATAAAATACTAACCCTATAATAAATATGGAATAATCAGCTCATGTTGAACTGCATGCTTTCGAGATAGGGCAATGGAATAGATTAAAGCCCCTTGTTTAACATGCTTTTAAGTATTGTAAATATAGTAGCAATTTTCAGGCGTATTTCAGGAAGGTCTTATATATTGAATGTGAATTGAAATTAAGTGAGGAAGTCGCCATGAACATTAAATTACTAACCGGTATTACTTTGGGCTTAGCAATGGTTACGTCCAGCGCATTTGCTGCCAATACTATTTTAGAGGGTCCTTACTCAAGCCATGTAACAAGCACTTCAGAAGTTAACTCCAGCTATGGAACAAGCAACGCTGAAATGGACAGCGCTTCTAATAAAGCGATAAGCAGCAATAAGATCACTACTGTTTGGGGTTGGGATACTGATTCATCGAGGTAGGTAAAACAATTCCATAAAAAAGCCTCATGGTAGTGACTACCATGAGGCTTTTTTTTGTCTATTTTGATCTAACCGTACACTAGATTTGGCAACCAAGTTGCAAGCCCTGGCCATTGCGCTATAGCAAATAGAGCCACGAGTTGGATTAGAATAAAGGGAATGACTCCTCGATAGATCTGCATGGTTGAGATGCTTTCTGGTGCTACACCGCGGAGATAGAATAGCGCAAAACCAAAGGGAGGCGTGAGGAAGGAGGTTTGCAGGTTGATAGCTATCATCACACCCAACCATATAGGATCAAGTCCCATTGCCAGCAGTATTGGCGCGACGATGGGCACTACAACAAAGGTGATTTCAATAAAGTCGAGGAAGAATCCCAGCAAGAAAATCACCAGCATCACTAATGCCACTGCACCAAAGACGCCGCCTGGAAGGTCAGCCAGGAACTCTCTTACCAGGTCATCGCCACCGTAACCGCGAAAGACCAGAGAGAATATAGATGCCCCGACCAGAATAATGAATACCATCGAGCTGACTTGGGTTGTGGTGCGCATGACATCTTTGAGGATATCCAGCGTAAAGCAGCGACGTGCTATTGCCAGTCCCATCGCACCAACCGCGCCCACAGAGGCGGCTTCAGTGGGTGTCGCCCAGCCTCCCAGAATAGAGCCCAAGACTAAGCCCACTAAAAAAATCGGTGGTAACAGGGCCGAGATAACCCGTTTGAACATATTGTCCATCGCATCCCGTTCATCCTGTGGGATGGCTGGGACGGTTTCCGGATGGAAGATCGCTTTAAAAATAAGATAGAGAATATAAGCACCCACTAACAGTAGCCCGGGTATCAGAGCCCCAAGGAATAGGTCACCTACCGTTACTGTTTCTGGTGAGTATATGCCCTGGTCTAATTGGGCCTGTTGATAGGCTGAGGATATTACGTCGCCTAACAGCACCAGTACAATCGAGGGTGGGATAATCTGTCCTAGGGTTCCTGAGGCACAGATGATGCCAGTGGCGACTTTCGGGTCATAGCCCCGTCGTAACATCGTAGGGAGTGAAAGCAGGCCCATTGTCACTACGGTAGCGCCGACGATGCCGGTACTGGCAGCAAGCAACATTCCAACGACGGTGACTGATATTCCAAGGCCTCCCCGAAGAGGACCAAACAGCGCTGCCATTGTATCCAATAGATCTTCCGCGACTTTGGATTTTTCCAGCATGACGCCCATAAAGACAAACAGAGGCACTGCAATTAGTACCGTGTTGTTCATTATCCCAAATAAACGATTAGGTACCGCTTCAAGAAAACTGGGCTCAAAGTGGCCGGTCATAATCCCGATTGCGGCGAAAATAAGTCCAGTACCCGCGAGTGAAAAGGCAACAGAATAACCAAGTAAGAGAACAAAGATCGCGCCAAGAAACAAAAATAGCGGCAGTAATTCACTCATAATGGACGCTCCTGAATATCCGTTTCTGTCAGGTGTTCTTGCCCGGTCAGTACCATCAGATTACGCAGTAGCTCAGCAATGCCTTGCAGGGCCATTAGTAGAGGCATCAGCAACAGAGAAGTTTTTAAAATGAATAGGGCCTCGATACCGCCAGCTTCTTGGGAACCTTCCAGAGTCTGCCATGAGAAAGCGACATATTCCCAGGAGATCCAGAAAATAAATAGGGAAACCGGTAGTAACAGGAACAGGGTGCCTATTATATTGATGATAGCTTTTCCTCGTTCTCCCAGGGGCCTGTAGAATATATCTACCCGCACATGCCCATCATGCTTAAGGGTGTAGCCCGCCCCCAGCAAAAAGATAAAGCTATGCATATAGATCATTGATTCTTGTAACTGGATATTGCCGATATTGAGGACGTAGCGCATCACAACGACAACAAAGGTGACCAAGACCATCAGTAGTGTTAGCCAGGCGATACTGCGCCCGGTCCACTCGCTGAAGCTGTCCAGTCCACTGACAATTTTGGCGATAGAATTCTTCTTATTCATGGTTTTGTATTTTCCACTAAGAGCGTACTTTGCTGTTTTGAGTATACAGTAAAAAAATGAATCGAATCAGGGGATTAATCACAAGTAATCCTGTTGTTGAGGTGCCTATCATGAGGCTTAGGAATCGCTGATAACTGCTGCAAAATGATTCCTGCGCTGTACAATAGGGCAAACACAATTCTGGAGTTATTCTGATGTCACAATGGTCGCTGGAAAAAGAGCTGAAGGTTCTCGAAGGCTGGCAGCTGAGCGCTTTCTCAGTTGCTATAACCGAGCGGATGTTTCCCAACTTTGCTCTGTTCTCCACGCTGCTGGAGTTTGGTGACCGCGATCAGGTCCGCAGTATTCTGGATGGCATCTGGAGCAAGCTGGGTAATACCGGTGCGAAAATGAATTTTGAGGTTCAGCAGGTTAATGTTGAAGCGAATATGCCCGACCTCGAAGAGTTTGATATGTATGGAGCCTCGCCGGCGTTGGATGCGATGGTTGCGTTGTATTCAACCATTAGCTGCCTGCTGGAGCCAAATGGGACTGAAGCGACCAACGTGGGTAATCTGTCTCTGGAGTGTGTAGCAACCTTTATTGAGGTTACTGCCGATGCTGAAATGTCGGATGAAGAGCTACTTCGGTATATCAGTAATCATGACATGATGCTTCAGGAAGAGAGTTTTCAGGAAGACGTTATTGGCCGCCTGAAAGGAATGAAACATGCGACGCCGGCAATAATGAATGAGTTGAAATTGCTGGCTGCCAATGACGGTGTCAGTAATATCGGCGTTAGTGACGAACAATGATTCGATTGGGATTATTATTATTGGTTCTGCCGGGAGTTGTTCTGATGGCTGTGTTTTGGTCTGAGCAGAGCGCTGTGAATGAGTGCCTTTCAGTCGGTGGTTCATTTGATTATCTGGTATCCAGTTGCGATATGACCCAGAGTCATCCGTTTGTCCCTTTTGGTGCGCGTAACCCTCTTTTTGTAAATCTGACGATGCTGGCTTCAGCGGTTGGCTTCGGTTTTTGTTTGATTGGGCTCTATGTGAGAGCTCGCTGATTTAAAGGAATTAAATAGAATGCGACGCTTCTGGTTGGGTTTACTATTGGCAGTTTTAGTTGGTGTTGTTTATGGCTGGCTGTATGGCCCTGAGTGGCTTGAGAGCTGGAACGAGACAAATCAACAGGTGGTTGAACAGCAAAAGCGCGAAGGCGCTGAAGTGGGTCAGCAAACCGATCAGCAAGGCTGCTTATCAACGGCGTTACAGCGCGTAGAAAGTTGTAAAGAGTCTGAATATCGCTGTACTGTTAACGGTGGCTTTTTTCTGAAAGCCTGCTGGAACAAAAGCCTGCCTACAGAGGAGTTTTGTGATCAGGTGCCAGCTTATAATGAAACGGCTACTGCTGATGATAAAGCCTGGGTTAAAGATTCGTGTAGTGAATTGGGCATATTGGCTAAAGGCTGCCGTTTGTTAATGCGTCAACAGCAACAGTTTTGTAGTCAGTAACGATAGTTTGTTTTCTTTTTGCGCAGCAAACTACCCAGATTGGGTAATTTGCTGCAGCTGTCCTATATTGGACAGTGAAATATAACGTTATCTCCCTTAAGCCTTGATTCTCAGCCTTTTTTCTTGATGTCCCTCAATAGTGCCTATTACCCCGTTAGGTACCTTTTATAGACTATTGTCTTCAAAATCAGCCTTCTCAGGCCTTGTAAATCTTTTACCTGCATCGTAATTTAATACGCTCGTTTGAGGCTGAGAATATTACTTTCGTTTTTAGGTATTCAGCCCGATAAACAGAGTTTAAAAGCACTGTTTACAGACAATAAATATAAGAAAGGTAAATTGACTCTGCCTGTTTCGTGGTTGAGTTTGTCGGGTACAAAATGTTACCCG
>JAGPUU010000171.1 GCA_018067325.1 Amphritea sp. | reverse complement strand
CACTGGATATCCCTATAGGGAAGCCCGTAGCTATACAGTTTATCAGTGATGACTGTGATCATTGTCTGGAATTCGACGTCGATATTCTTGAGCGGTCTGATACTCAGCAATTACTTAATAATTTTACATATATAACTATCGATCTCGAGGGCAATCCGCAGATCACTCTACCTGATGGAACCCGTCTGTCCGCCAAACAATGGGCGTCCAAGTTAGGTTTATCCTATTTTCCTTCCTGGTTGCTGCTTGATGCACAAGGCATAGAGCAGCTACGCATTGATGCCTATGTTCGTGCTTTCCATTTCAATAGCGCATTGGAGTATGTCTCAGAGCACGAGTATTTACGTGAACCCGAATTCCAGCGTTTTATTAATGAACGGGGTGACCGTTTGAGGGCAAAAGGGCTGAAGTTAGAGATTCTTGAATAATATTCGTCCATATTGTCGGTTTTCTGCTTTTGGTCTATTGTCCAACCGTACAAATTGCGTATCCTTACCTCTTTATATTATTTAGTGATGGAATCACCCCGGATGATCAACAACATCTCCTTTTCTGAGCGGCTCAAGGCTCAGTCTAATCAGCTTAAAATTGGTATTATCGGCGCCATGGATGAAGAGGTCGAACTGCTGAAGGAAACTCTGGAGGGGCGACAGGAATATACCATCGCCGGTTACAGTCTTTATACCGGATCTATGCATGGTATTGAGGTGGTATTGCTCAAGTCTGGTATAGGTAAAGTGAATGCCGCTATTGGCACTACGCTAATGCTGCAAGAGTTCCAACCTACTTGTGTGATTAACACCGGGTCCGCTGGAGGCTTCTCAGAAGAGCTGGAAGTAGGGGACGTTGTTATCTCGACTGAAGTACGCCATCACGATGTTGATGTCACTATCTTTGGCTATGAGCATGGTCAGCTTCCTGGTTTGCCTGCCGCCTTTATTCCCGATAATTTTCTGGCGGATGTCGCCCAGCGTTGTATCTCACGCATGGAAGGTATTAAAACCGTCCAGGGACTGATCGCCACCGGTGATTCCTTTATGAATTGCCCTGAGCGGGTAGCAAAAACCCGTGAACATTTCCCGACTATGAAAGCGGTTGAGATGGAAGCGGCGGCTATTGCTCAGACCTGTCATCAGTTTGATATCCCCTTTATTGTGATCCGCTCTCTGTCGGATATAGCAGGCAAAGAATCCAATCTGTCATTTGAGCAGTTTCTGGTAGTTGCAGCGAAGCATTCTGCAGAGATGGTGATGGCGATCGTACAGACGATTGCTGATGAAACGGCATAATTAAATATCGCTAAACTCCGCATAATTAATATTTAAAATAACGATAAAGAGCAACGGAAAATGACAAAATCTTTCTATCCACCGCTGCGCACCCTGATGGGGCCAGGTCCTTCAGATGTCAGCCCTCGCGTTCTTGCAGCAATGGCCCGCCCAACTATTGGTCACCTTGATCCTGAATTCATCCGTATGATGGATGAGGTCAAGCAGATGCTGCAGTATGCATTTAAAACTGATAGCCCTCTGACTATGCCTATCTCTGCTCCTGGCTCTGCCGGCATGGAAGCCTGCTTTGTAAATCTGGTTGAGCCCGGTGATAAGGTTATTGTTTGTCAGAACGGTGTATTCGGCGGTCGGATGAAAGAGAACGTTGAGCGCTTCGGTGGCATCGCTATCATGGTTGAGGATGAGTGGGGCAAGCCGGTTGATCCGGCTAAGGTTGAATCCGCTTTTGCTGCCAATAGCGATGTTAAAATATTGGCATTTGTTCACGCTGAAACCTCAACCGGTGTACTGTCTGATGCCAAGCGTTTATGTCAGATAGCACGAGACAACGACGCGCTATCTATTGTTGATGCGGTGACCTCTCTGGGTGGTTCAGAGTTGGATGTTGCTGGCTGGGGTATCGATGCTGTTTATTCGGGCACACAGAAGTGTTTGTCCTGTCCTCCGGGCATCTCTCCAATTAGCTTTAGTGAGCGTGCAGTTGAGGCGATTGAAAAGCGTCAATCAAAAACACCGAGCTGGTTCCTGGATCAGAAGTTGGTTATGGGATATTGGGGTGGCGGTGCTAAGCGAGCTTATCACCATACTGCGCCGGTAAACTCACTCTATGCGTTCCATGAGTCTCTGGTGATGCTGGAAGAGGAAGGCCTTGAAAATGCATGGGCACGTCATCGCCATCACCACGACGCTTTACGCGTAGGTCTGGAAGCGATGGGGATTGGCTTCCTGGTAGATGAACCATATCGTCTGCCTCAGCTTAATTCTGTATTCGTCCCTGAAGGGATAGATGAAGCGAAAGTTCGTAGTCAGCTGCTAGCTAACTACAACTTAGAGATTGGTGCTGGCTTAGGCGCTTTGGCCGGTAAAGTATGGCGTATCGGTTTGATGGGTTCTGCCTGTAATAAACAGAATGTACTGCTTTGTCTCAGCGCGCTGGAAAATACGCTATCTGGGATGGGGGCTGATATTGCAAAGGGTCAGGCACTTCCTGCAGCAGAAGCGTTTTACGCAGAGTAAGAACTGATCTTTAGCAATAAAGAAGGGGCCATATAAAGGCCCCTTTTTTTGTCTTTTATTTACCTGCGTATACCATACATACAAATTATTCAGATTTATCTATCAACGCTTGGAGCGCCTCGACATTACCCGGATGATCCCACTCGCGGGCACCGACAATGGTTTCAATCAGATTGCCGTTAGTGTCTAGCAGAAAACTGGATGGCATCCCCTGGATTTTCATGTCTGTAAAGGCGCGCCCCATGTCATCAAGGTAGACGGGGAGATCAAATTCAAAGCTTTGTTCCATCAGAAAGCTTTCTACCGTTGTCGCACTTTGGCCCATATTGATAGCCACTATTTGAAATTTCTCAGGCTCAAACTGCTGTTGTAAACGCTGCATTGAAGGCATCTCTTTAATGCAGGGCGGACACCAGGTAGCCCAGAAATTAACCAACACAATCCCGCCTTTATATGTATTCAGGTCTACGCTGCTGCCATCTATATCAGTCACCTGAAGCTTGTCATAAAAGCTGTCTGCTGCTGACACTGCGGTTACAAAAGAGCATAAAAGAATTAATAGCGTTGCCCTGCATAATTGTCGCATGGTTTTCTGAGGTGTTTTAGATGGCATCATAGGGCCCTGAAAAATAGTGGTGTTTCTATACTCATAGCATAGAATACTCTGATGATAACAACAGTCAGCCTCTGGGTGGAGTAGGAAAAGTATGAAAGTTGCATTTATCGGTCTGGGCGTAATGGGCTATCCAATGGCAGGCCACCTGGCGCAAGCTGGACACGAAGTAACCGTCTATAACCGCACAGCTGCAAAAGCTGATCAGTGGTGTCAGCAACATAAAGGGTGTAGTGCTGCGACTCCGGCGGAAGCCGCGCGTGATGCAGAGATTGTTTTTACTTGTGTAGGTAATGATGAAGACCTTCGTCAGGTCGTGACTGGAACACAAGGTGTATACAGCGGTATGGCACAGGGCGCTGTATTAGTTGATCACACAACGGCCTCTGCAAAAGTAGCTCGGGAACTGGCAGAAATTGCCTCTGAGCAGGGATTTGAATTTCTTGATGCACCGGTTTCCGGAGGCCAGGCAGGGGCAGAGAACGGCGTTCTGAGCATTATGATTGGTGGCCAAGAGCCGGCCTACAATACTATTGCACCTGTTATTGATTGCTATGCGAAGTCTGCAAAATTACTAGGGCCTGCCGGTAGTGGTCAGCTGGCAAAAATGGTTAATCAGATCTGTATTGCTGGCTTGGTGCAGGGGCTTGCTGAAGGCGTGCATTTTGCCAAGCAGGCGGGACTTGACGCGTCTGAAGTGTTTGATGTGATTCAGCATGGTGCGGCTGGTTCTTGGCAGATGGTTAATCGCCATCAGACAATGATAGATGACCAGTTTGATTTTGGTTTCGCCGTGGACTGGATGCGTAAGGATCTGAATATAACCCTTGATGAAGCCCGTAGTAACGGTGCTCAGTTACCCGTTACAGCACTGGTTGATCAGTTTTATGCAGAAGTTCAGAAGCTGGGTGGCAATCGTTGGGATACTTCCAGTCTGGTTAAACGGCTGGAGCAGTAGTCGTCTAATCGAACGAGCGGCATGAGTGTGCCGTTCGCTCAAAACTCTGTAATACGCCTTTAGGGCTATTGTACCTGAGGGTGGATGCTCTATAATCGCGCCTTATAACTAATTATGATAAAAACCACATAAAACATCCGTATTTAATATTACGGAGACGAATGAGGACAGTTCTATGGCCGATAAGTATACGATGATCTCCTTTGCACCAAGCGTAGCGCTCGTTGCAATAATGGTAGTGGGTAGCTTTGTTGCACTACATTACCTGCGTAAGTGCATTGCCAAAGATGCAGCTAAAGCATCTCAGCGCGCTGATTAATAGATTCGAATTAATAAAAAAGCAGCCTCGGGCTGCTTTTTTTATGCCTGCAAGTTCCAGTTGTCTGGAACAGTAAAGCCACGATCAACCTCCAGCCATAATTTCTTGCCTGCATCGAATTCAAGCCGGGCAATTAAAAGGGGAGTAGTAATGCTATCGGTGGTCTTAATCAGCTCTGAAAATGAGATGGTTTCCTGAAAGCAGCATTGAGCCATCGCCAACCAGCGTGGCTTCATCAGAACGACGTAGCGACTATCCTGATTAAGCTTTTCAAGCTCAGCTGTACGAATCCACCACCCTCGCAAATGGTTCTGACTGATCGGTGTGGGTGCCCGGTATTGTTGCCACTGTTTATGTGGGTAAAACAGAAAGCCTCGCAACAATATAGAGTGGCGGTCCGGTAGCAGATCTAATGCTATCGCCTGGTTTTTTCCCGCATCAGTGTTAGACAGATTGATCTGATGCGTCGTTAGGCGTTGCCATTTACGGTCCAGTCTGTCAGAGCGATTAGGGCCAATAAAGTCTTTAAGCTGGCAGGTATCAGGATCATCCGATGTGCAGAGGTAATACTTAACAGCGGCTTCCAGGTGGATTTTAATGCCATCCTGCATCGCCATTAGAAAGTCATATTCACCAACGGTAGTCTTATCTCTAGATACTTGTATATTGCATTTAATATCAGTGGGATGCATAAATAACTTAAGATAAAGTCTTACTAAATCTTCGAAGTAATACCCTAGTCTAAAGCGTGCTTGCTGGCGTAACTTGCTGAGTAACTGTTCTGGATTTTTATCAAGTAGCGCCAACTGTTGTTCAATTTCAGGGGTGTCGAACAACCAGTCAACAGAAAGGTGATTGGGTAGTTCCATTAATGAAGGGCTGTGTATGAGCCAAAACAGATCGCGGACGATCTCCTGTTGGTAGATTGTGCCTGACTCCAGAGGATAATCAGAGCGAAGCTCAGACGGTCTGGTCATATCATTCTGCGCATAAAGCATAGGTTCACATTAACGCGAAAAGCTCATACAGTAATACAATGATTTTCACTTTACTCTACTTTTACCAGGATGTCTCATGGCTCTAAAAAACCGTCCTACAGAATTCAAAGTTCCACTAAACGAACAGGATCGCCATCCTATGATGGGCGAGTCGGATATTAATACTATTTTGCTTAATGGAGCTCAGATAGCGCTGACTAAACTGAAGCGCGCTCAGAGCTTTAATGCCAGGCTTTACTACTATGCTGAAATCAGTGTCTTTCTTGAGGTTAGTTTATCCCGGGGGGCAGGTATCTCAGATACGACTCGGAAACAACTGGAGGTTATTCATAAAGATGCGACTCATATTCACATGGACGCTAATAAGTTATTGAATATCCTTGAGGTCTAGAATAGAGCGCAGTTAGAATAGGCCGATGAATGATACCTCAGACAACAGCTCTCTGACTGAACTGCATCAGCAGGATACGCAAGACGCCTTAACCGGTTTCGATAGTAAGGCATTTCTATCCCGGCTAACCCGCAGACCCGGCATCTATCAGATGTTTAACGATAA
>JAGPUU010000166.1 GCA_018067325.1 Amphritea sp. | reverse complement strand
ACAGAAAGCAACGAATTACTACGGCAATGAAAAGAACAGAAAAGAACAGAAAAGAACAGAAAAGAAATCGACGCAGGTACCCAGAGGGCATGCTAATGCGTCTCCTCCAAAAACTTATCGCCGTGAGGGCACGACTCCTACAGAAAAAAGGGTGCCACTAGCTCTGCTTCTAACTTTTTCGAGCAACTAGCAAGCGGCGAAGCCGCGTCGAGCAAGCAATGTGCTCTTCATTGCGGTCTAGCTACGGCCCCTAAACATTGGGCCCAATATCTAGGGTGCTACCATCAGAAAAACGTGAGAATCGGAAGCGTGACAGATCATGCTCACTCTCCTCCTTATTCACAATTTGAGAAACAATTCGCCCAAACGCCGGCCCAATTCCAAAACCATGCCCACTCATGCCTGTGGCAACGATAAGCCCCTCAAAATCAGGCACCCTATCGACGATGGGCACAATATCAGGCATCGCATCTATCATTCCCGCCCAGGCATCCAGTATTTGAGGCTCGCCAATTTGTGGGAAGCGCTGTGCAAAGCGCTGTTGCATCACTTTGACCTTACCCTTGGCGGGGGCCGGGTCGAGCATACGGGTTAGTTCAAAAGGACTTACCTCATCGGCCGCCCAGTGGCGTTCGACTCGCCAGGCATCCGGTGAGTTAGCGACTTCGTTCATCCAGGGCCTGATTTCGTGGAGATTTTGTAGTCCCGTTTTTAGCCACTTAGGTAATAAACGAAATGAATCAGGGCCTATAAAGTGATCATGGGAATCGGTGAGCGCTAGAGAGTAGCCTCCGTCATTACGTCGGCGCACCGCCAGTTTTTTATCCGCAAAACTCGTGGTGGTAATGCTTTTAAGCGGGGCTGTTCTGGCCACGGATGCGCGCACCGACAACTGCGGGATATTGATACCGTGGCGGCGTAGAAACAGTGATGACCAAGCGCCCCCGGCGACGACAACCTGAGATGTTTTGATACGGCCAGATTCAGTGATAACCCCGGTGATTTGGCCCGCTTCGATATCCAGTGTACGCACGGCGCAATTCTCTCTGATAAGAACGCCTTCGCTGTGGGCTAATTCTGCTACAGCAGGAATCGCCTCCCATGGTTCTGCACGGGCATCACTGGCGGTATAGGTCGCCCCGGCCCAAAAGTTTTTTGTTTGTGGGTCGAGTTGAATATGTTGCTCAAGTTGAGCGCTAGTCAATGCTACGGTATCAACGCCATGGGCTGCGGCAATACTCAGCCACTCTTCGCGTTTCACCTGATCCGCTTCGGTTTGCGAAAGATACATCACCCCCACACGCTTCAACCCGGTGCGGCCTTTAACCTCCTTATCAATCGATTCCCATAGCTGTGACGCTTCCATCATGATGGGCAGTTCTGCAGCATCACGACCATGTTGTCTTATCCAACCCCAGTTACGTGACGACTGTTCACCGGCAATACGACCTTTTTCGATAACCATAACGCTAAGGCCTGAACGCGCAATATTCAGGGCGGAGAATATACCGATGACGCCGCCGCCAATTACCACCACGTCGACCTCGTCAGGCAGTGTGTCATTAAACGCAATAGGAGTGTTTAGGGTGATCATATTGAGCGTCCTTGAAATTTATCGCGTTAGAAATGAGATTTAAAAGATCGAACCCGCAGCCGATGGCAACGCTCCATGGAAGGCTTTCTAAATCAATGGGATAACCCTTTTCGATTTACATATCCATTTACCTGAGTGTGCCTTAAAAATGAAGCCCATTCAAATTGGCTGGTTTACAGGATGGCACGGACTTACTCCCCTCCTGTGCAGCCGAGCATTGGAGCTTGGAAACGGATTAAGCGAGGACTGTCTGAGGCTGCTCTTTGCCGAGTTCCGCAGCGCCGTTTCTAAGCGAAACGCACAGGTAAGTCGGCGAAGCCGACCCAACAGCGGGCGCGGCTTTAGATTGTTAAGACCTTTAGCTGTTGAAAGGTCTTGACCCGATCGGCGAGAGCGGAACAAGAAGCAATGGATTACTACGGCAAGGAAAGAACAGACAAACCATCAGCAAAGAAATCGACGCAAGGTACCCAAAGGACATTCTAATGCGTCTCCTACAAAAACCTATCGCCGTGAGGGCACGACTCCTACAAAAACAAAACAACCAATTACCTTGCCAACACCTTCTTAACTCTAATCTGCAATTCCGGCACTAACTCGGCTTCAAACCAGGGGTTTCGCTTCAACCAGATATTGTTCCTCGGGCTGGGATGCGGCATCGGAAAAACATCAGGGGCATGCTCGCGCCAGCGAGAGACTATCTCAGTGACAGACCCCTTTTCTTCCAGATGCCAGGCTTGTGCATACTGGCCAATCACCAGTATCAGTTGCAGATTAGGTAGTCGGTCCATCAATTGTTGTCGCCACTGAGGGGCGCACTCTTTGCGCGGTGGCAGGTCGCCAGACTTGCCGGTGCCGGGGTAACAGAACCCCATCGGTAGAATCGCCAGTTGCTTGGCGTCGTAGAAGGTTTCGGGAGGGATACCCATCCACATACGGAGTCGATCACCGCTGGGGTCGTTAAAGGGAATACCGGTTTCGTGTACTCGCCGACCAGGGGCCTGGGCTGCAATCAGGATTTTTGCCTGGGGGTCAAACTGAATCACCGGCCTGACACCATCGGGCAGGTGCGGCAGGCAGAGATCGCAGGCTTTGACCCGGGCGATCAGTTGTTGATCAGATTCCACTGTTAACTGCTCTATGGATTTCACTACTGCTGGCCCTACTCTCTACTCGCTTTCGAGCTGACAACATAATATTACGCGGAGTCACTGCCCGATCGCAAAAAGTGCCCAGCTCAATTTGATAATCGTGGGCTTCAAGGTCGGTTACCAGGTCCAGAATCAGCCAGAGTTCTATCGGACGACGGAAACAGTTACGCAGCAATGATAGCCGCATCACCTCGCTAAACCGTTGCCAACCGAAGGCTTCGACTTCAGCCCAGTCAGTATCCGCGGGAAGGCTCAAGGCTTCGCGATCGGCGAGCTGTTGGCAGAACTGGCTAAAGCTCAGTTTCAGCCACTGTTTTTGCACCGGTTTCATAGTGCGATAGGCCTGGTTTTCGACAATTCGGTTACGCAGCTCAACAAAACCGAGCTTCCAGGCCATCTCCCGATCACGACTGGTCACTTCGGCCTGACCCGCAGTGACGGTTTCGGTCACTGCCAGACGCAGATCATCCCGACTCAGTTGAAGCGACAGGCCCTGGGTTCTGGGTTGGTATTGCTGTTCAACGCCAAACGCATAGCAACAGGGCACTATATCCAGCGCGGCCATCCCATGGGTCACCGCGCGACGCTGCAATGATCGGTGCAGTTCACCGCAGGCATGCAGGGCAACGCCGTGATGGTCGGTCACATTCAGTTCCAGACCCGGCTGTAACAGGTCGACCTCTGTGAATGATTGATATAGGCCAAACCGCTGCGCCTGCTGCTCCCCGGCCCGGCAGAGTTCGGGGTTTAGTTCCAGCGTAGTCACCGGCTGATCACCGGCCATGCCCAATAAACGGCCCAAATGCCCTTTGCCGCCACACCATTCCAGTATCGGTGAGGTCACTGAACCCACATGGGAGGCAAAGGCTTCTATCTGGGTACGCTTGCGGCCCGGCATGCCATTAAAGAAACGGTTCTCCGGTGACGAATACTCTGTGGGGGTACGTTTGGGTAACCGACTGAGCGCATCTAATTGGGCTACCTGGGGCAGGTAGTGTCCGATCCACTCCACCAACGCATCAGGATTATGGCTGAACCGTTGCAGTTGCTGATCATCCAGATCCAGTAACGCTTGGGTCAGCTGTGGATAACTTTGACACCACGCCGGCCGTTGCTGCTTAAACGGCTGAGGCCGCCAAAGCTCAGCGGTGGCAGAGAGCTGTTGATCCAGCTGATGCAGTCTCTGCTGCCAATTTTTTGAAGGAGTGGTCATGGCGCCTATTCTAGTCGCCTGACTCGGGCTTGTAATCATCTGTTCATCTTTCTTAAAGCTAGCTGTCATTTTTACCCGCCATACTGTCCAAAACGGATTGATGGACAGTGATATGCAGCCGATCCACACCATGTTTATCTCAGATATTCACCTGGGCACCCCGGATTGTCAGGCTAAACTCCTGAGCGAAGCCCTGACGAAACTTGCCCCAAAAAAGCTCTATCTGGTTGGCGATATCATCGATCTGGCGGCAATGCGCAAGAAGGCGGTTCTGCCCCAGGATCAGCAACTGCTGATCGGCCAGTTTTGGCAGATGGCGAAAGATGGCTGTGAGATTATCTATATTCCCGGTAATCATGATGCGCCGATGCGTAAGATCTGCGGTTTAAAGCTGGGCAAGTTTCAGGTACGCCGCAAAGCGATTCACAAAACCCGTGATGGTCGGCGCTTTCTGGTCTCCCACGGGGACGAGTTTGATGGCCATGTGCGTATCCATCCGGTAATGCTAGTACTCGGCGACAGGGGGCATCAATTACTGCTGTGGCTTAATCGCAACTACAACAAACTACGCCAGTGGTTGAAGCTGCCCTACCGTTCACTGGCAGGGATGATCAAGCAGCGTTTCAGTACCGCACAACGTTATATCGAGCGTTTTCAGGAAGCGGCCTGTACCGAAGCCTGCCGCCAATCTCTGGATGGCTATATCGGTGGGCATATCCATCAGGCCGGTTTTACCCACCTGAAAGGCATACTTTACTGCAATGATGGTGACTGGGTTGAGCACTGCACCGCACTGGTCGAAACTGACAGCGGCAAACTGCAGCTGCTCGAGTGGCCATCGATGAAGCGAGTCACCGAGCCTTCACCACCGCTGAAACTATCGGAGGCGCTAGCGCACAGTTGATTAATTACCGGATAGATTATTAATCCATAGTTGAAACGACAAACGCCAGGTCTTTCACTATTCTCTACTAAACCAAGTCGTTATCTGGTTCTCTTTTAATAGAGATTGAGTAGGGATAGTGAACAACATGAATACCACCGTGCACCCGGCAACACAGACCACCGATGACAGCAGTGTCTGTCCCTGTCGATATATCCGTAAACAAGCATTCATTGAGACGGTTCGTCGGCAAAAACTGAAGACAATCGAAGAGGTGCGCGCTGCCACCTTCATCAATACCTCTTGTGGCTGCTGTTATGAAACCGTACAGGCGATTCTGAATGAGCTAAATAGCGCCTCAGAGCCCGGCAAAGACTGAAGTCTCTGCTATGCTCATCTAATGAGCGAATACATTCCGATCCAATGTGCACTACATGACAGTTATGAACTAGCCTGTATGCGCAATCTTATAGACAGCGTGATCTGGCGGGACGATGACGGTCATATTCATCGGCAAAAACTCCGCTTTCTCACTATTTCTATCAAAAATAGCGAGGAGTTTCTGGTTGCCGCCGATCAAGACGCTAATCAATTTCGCATCCGCCTCGATCATATTGAATCAACGCCACCTGGCTATTAAAGAAGGTGCGATCAGCCCCCTTCCCCAGCTATTTTAACTGCTGAGCGGTTTTTTCAGCCAGCGATGCGATACGGTCTGCGCCCAGATCCCGATGGGGACGCGCTGCAGACTGCAACACAATTTCTACGGTCGGCAACTCCGGTAAGCCAATCGCGTCAGGCACCCGATACAGATCCGGCGGCACACAACAGGATGAAAGCGTCGTCGCTACCTCCCCCCGACGCACCAGCTCGATCAGCAAGGCACAGTTACCACTGATGCAACTTACCTCGTAGGGCCAGCCCTGTTTTATCAAACCATCCACAGCGGTGCTGTGAAATTTGCAGTCGGGCTCGACCAATACCAGCCGTATCTTTTTATCAGGCAGGATAAAGCCCTCCGCCGGAGCCACCCAGACACCTTTATCCTGCAGTAACAGATAACCCTCTTCGGTTCCAGGGCGCCGGGTAAGGACCGACAGATCCAGCTCACCTTTATCGATAAGTTCCCGCAATTGTCCCGAGGAACCCGTTCGCACTTGCACCTGCAGACCCGGTTGCTGTTTCTGAATCTCCGACAGCAACTGGGGCAGCACACCGGTGGCGTAATCATCCGGGCAGCCTAACAACAACGGACGCGAATCCGTATCAGCCGCCAGCACCCCCAGAGCTTCGTCATGCAGTTTCATGATTCGCCGGGCGTAGCTAACCAGCTTCAACCCATCATCGGTCAGTTGCAGCTCGCGCCCCTCTTTCAGAAACAGCTTTTTATCCAGCTGCTCTTCAAGACGTTTCATCTGCATACTGATCGCCGACTGAGTACGAAAAACTTGTGCGGCGGCCCGGGTAAAGCTGCCGGTATCGACAACCGCGATAAAGCTGCGAAGCAATTCATGATCTAACATCAAGGGTATTGATACCTGTTATCAGATTAATTCGTTTGAGAGAGGCACCATTAAGCGACAGACTTGAGCCTAAATCAATCCGCTTAAAACAGGAAAAGGAAGCCAACAATGCAACTGGTTATCGGTAATCACAACTATTCAAGCTGGTCTCTTCGGGCCTGGCTGCTGCTGCGTCAATTTGATTTAGATTTTGATACAGTGCGTATTTCGCTGTTTGTTCCCGGGTTTTCGGACCGGATCAAAGAGTACAATCCGGCTGGCAAAGTACCAGTACTGTTGGATAACGGGACAACCATCTGGGATTCACTCTCCATCTGTGAATATATCAACGAACAACACCTGCACAACAAAGGCTGGCCAAACGACCCTGCGTTACGCGCCCACGCCCGCAGCAGCTGTGCCGAGATGCACTCGGGTTTTATGGCCATGCGTAGCGAGCTACCGATGAACTGCCGCCGTACCGTGGAAAACTTTGTTATTTCTGCTGAGGTTCAACAGAATATAGACCGCATCAGTACTCTATGGAATGGAGCCCTGAGCCAAAGCGGTTCAGACCAGTTCCTATACGGAGACTTCGGTATCGCCGATGCCTTCTATGCGCCGATTGTCTTCCGGCTAACCGGCTATGGCGTAAAGCTTCCCGAACAACTGCAGGCCTATTGCGACCGAATACTAGCACTGTCTGCTTGTCAGGAATGGCTAAAGCTGGCGCAGCAGGAAAGCGAGGTGATTGAGGAAGAAGAGGTTTGAATACGTGGCTCGTGGCTCGTGGCTCGTGGCTCGTGGCTCGTGGCTCGTGGCTCGTGGCTCGTGAACAGAACTATCAGCTTCTATTTATTCCCATCAAAAGCGTTTCTTTTCGAGCTACGGCTTTTAAAGCTTTTTTTCCGAGCAACGAGCAAGTCACGCTCTTTGTGACGTTCGAGCCACGAGCAACAACCTCCTTACTAGGCGCAGGCATGTTAGAAACCGGAGAGCGAAGGCTCTCCGATTTCTTTTTCAAGTGAAAAAACAGAGATGGATAATAAGCTTCACAGTTGTAGCTAATAATTTCAATCTACCTGAAACACAACGGTGCTCCATCTATTGTTTATCGTCTGAATTCTATTTTTTCTAAAGAACAGTAGCACTGAAAAGCGTCAGTTTCTCGCGCTTAATGAGTGCGGTTATGGCACTAGCGGAACACTCTGTAATTTAGTAGAGTTGACCATATTAAGGATGATAAAAGTTATTCGTGAAGGTGGGTCAATATATCCAGGATGGATTCCTGATCGAGTTGTTTCACATTCATGGCAATCAAGAGCTGTATAAACAGGTCTGCGCCCATGATCCCCCGATTTATCTTATTCCTTAGGTTTGCACTGGTCTGCCGTGTGCCATGGGCCTCTAGCAACAGACTTAGATCATCGTACTTTAGCTTTCGCTTTGTCATTTCGGACTTTATGAGGCGACTGACCAGCTCTCTCCAGTCTGTTGAGGATATATTTTCATGCATAGGGCTACACCAAAAAGTAAACGATAAGTTACAAAAATAACATTTATTGCACTTTTAAATCTTATTTTATCTTTACAGATACGAATATTTATATAATATGGGCAATGTCTGCTTGTGTCGAGCGAGTTAAAAGACAATTTATTAGGAGAAGGCGGTATGAGCTGGAATTTATCACAATTGGAAGAACTACTATCCCAGCAAGATGGATGGGTCGTGCACTCCGAGAATACTTGCCTCTGCGTCACAAACGAAGATGGCCTGGATGCCTATGTCGCTGTGAGCGGGGCTCAAATAGTGATTGAAAGCATTTTGTTTGCAAAAAATCAGGTCTCTGACGCTGCGGGACTGAATGAAGAGATCCTCAAGACACATCAAATATTTCCACTAACCACCATAGGCATCACCCTTGTGGATAGCGAGGAGTACTACATAGCTTTTGGCGCCCTGTCATCTCAGTCCAAAGATGAAAGCATCATTATCGAGACTGAAGCCCTGTTTGATAACGTCACAGGCTTCTTAGATGCTTACGAAGATTACTTAAATTAAGCAGGAGATCAGTTATGAGTGTATGGAAAAGACTTATGTCCGCTGTAAAAGGTGGGGTTAACGAAGCGGCTGAATCAGTTGCCGATAATCAGGCCCTGCGGATTCTTGATCAGGAGATTCGCGAAGCTAAAGAAGAATTGCGCAGATCTGACCAATCTCTCACCCAGATTATGGCCAAGCGCAAACTTGCCGAGCAAAAAGCCGCAAGTCTGAAATCATCTATAAGCGAGTATGAATCTCACGCGGTCTCCGCCAATGAAAAAGGCGATCAACAACTGGCTTTAGACTGTGCACATAAAGTGGTCGATCTTCGCTCTCAAATGGATACTGAACAACAGTACGTCGACCAGTTTAGCCAAACAGAGAAGACCCTTCGCCAAAATATAAGCCAGGCTAAAAACAATCTGCGCCGTATGGAGCAGCAAGTGGACATGGTCAAGGCGACAGAGTCTGTGCAAAAGGCACAAACGGCTGTTTCCTCCCGCCACCTCGGGGCGAACAGCAAGATGAAAACCGCCGCTGAATCGCTCAACCGAATTCAGGAGCGTCAGAATGAACGCCAGGCAGAGCTTGAAGCGGCATCAGAACTGGCAGCAGATGACTCCGGCGATGCACTGGAAAAACGCCTACAGCAAGCGGGAATTTCAGGGGGCAGCACAAGCGCTGACGATGAATTGGCACGTATATTAGGGAAGTAAACCTAACCAATGCTGGTTTTATTCAGAGTTAAAAAAATTCTGCTTAAGCATTTTATGGAATTAAGATGGCACAGCATTACGCTTGCCATCTTTTTCTATATTTTAATGAGCTGGGTGTTACTTTGGTTGAGCGGCGAAAAAGAGCTCACTGCCGGTAGCGATTTTGTTTACTGGATCATGGTCACAGCCTCAACGGTTGGCTATGGTGATTTGTCGCCAGTGACAACGTCAGGAAAATACATTGTAGGGCTGTTTGTTATTCCATGTGGGTTAGGACTCTTTGGTTTAGCCATTGGCCGGCTTGCTGCATTTATCTCTTTCCAGTGGCGTAAGGGGGTACAAGGATTGAAGAGTTTAAACTATGAGAATCATATTCTGGTCATTGGCTGGAATGATGGCCGAACATTACAGCTGATTCGCTTATTATTACGCGAGATGGCGTCTAATACCGACGATCAAAAGCTGGCCTTGTGTGTCCGGGCAGATATTGAAAACCCCATGCCCGATGAAATTGGCTTTGTGAAAGTTGTTAGTTTTAGCAGTGATCAGGACATGGCAAGAGCCGCCGTAGAGAATGCGAGCTGCATCATCATCGATAACCCCGATGATGATGTCACCATGACAACCGCGCTATACTGCTCAAGCAAGAATCCCAATGCGCACACAATTGCTTACTTTCAGGACGAAAAACTTGGCAATTTATTAAAGCAGCACTGTCCCAATATAGAGTGCATGCCCTCCGTGGCTGTTGAAATGATTGCAAAATCCGCGGTCGATCCCGGCTCCAGTGTTTTACACCATGAATTACTCGATGTCGAACACGGTATGACTCAGTATTCGATTAAGTACGATGGTCTATCTGCTGTTACTGTTCGCTCACTGTTTTCGGTCTTTAAAGAAAAATACGAAGCAACATTAATCGGGATTTCTAATGAGGGTTATGACTCGATACAGCTAAACCCAGCTCTCGATTTGGCAGTGAACCCTGGTGGGACGCTCTACTACATTGCCGATGAACGAATTAAGTCAATCCATTGGGAGGCTCTAGGTGTTTAAGAAGTGGTTTGGCAAGAAAGAAAGCCCTCCTGTTACGCTAGCACCCGAAATAATGGGACTTCGATTAGGCGGCGCGTTTGAGCTGGATGATCTGAAACTTCGACTGATTGAACCGAATCTGGTTGTCGAAGGCGTCGCGCGTACCCAGTTTATACAGGCCGTCGGTGTTATAAAACTCGATGAGAGTACCACGGTGCTTCGTTACTACACCGATGATGAAGGGTTCCTACAGATTCTCTTAACCGGTGGGATGACTGAAAATCATATTTCGGATGTAAAAATGTGGTACTTCTATGAGACTAAAGGTATAGGATCGGAGGCTGAGTGGAATCAAGTGCTGAGTGACCGCATCAGTAATCCACAAGCCTCCTTAGAGAAATACAGTTATCAACGTGTATGGGAAAGTACCGATGAGGCTTCACCACCCATCGCGATGACTGAAAAAACTTATTCAGAAGATGACGCGGTCAGTGAGACCGATCAATTCGCGATGCTCTACGAGCGCAAAGCAGAGGGTGATCAGTTCGAATACCTCATGTATGCGGGCGAGGAGAAAATCATCAACAACCATGCAGATCACTGCTTTGTAGTCAGTACTGGCTTTAATATTCAGCCAGCTGACATTGCGATAATTGGGTGAATTCCCAGAAAAGGAAATACAAGTAATGGAAGCTATTCAGACGTCTTTAACAGGATTAACTAACTTTGCACTCTACTTTTCGATTGCACTGGTTCTGTTACTGGCCTTTACATTTATATACTCACTCGTGACGCCCCACAATGAATGGAAGCTGGTAAAAGATGATAAAAATGCGGCGGCTGCAACCGGTTTTATCGGCGCGGTCATAGGCTTCGCGATAGCGTTAGCCAGCGCGATCTCTAACTCCGTCTCTCTGATTGATTTCGCTATTTGGGGCCTAGTCGCCTTGATTGCTCAAATAATCGCCTTTGCGATCGTTCGATTCGTCTTTATGCCCCGCATTGTTCAGCGCATTAACGACAATGAACTCTCTGCAGGTATTGTCTTAGGTGGCACCTCTATTGCCGTTGGCTTGCTTAATGCGGCATGCATGACTTACTAGGAGGGCGATAAGATGAAAAGGACCAAGTCAATAAACCTGGAGCGGATGCGCAAAGTATCTAAGTACTCCCCTGTAAAACCTCTTACATTGGTTGTGGCCGCATCCTCTCTGGTCGCGTGCGGAGATTCTCGCGAAGCCGCTATTTACAGTAATGTTGAGCACTGTTCACAAGATAATCCCTCATTAACCCAGGAGTGTAAGGCCGCGTACCAAGACGCGCTGGCGAAATCCTCCAAGAGCGGTCCTAAATACACCAGCAAAAGCTCGTGCGTCGAAGAGTTTGGTGAAAATAACTGTACTGTCTACCACGCGTCTAATGGTAACAACTGGTTTATGCCTGCGATGGCTGGGTTTATGTTTTCCCAGGTCATCGGTCGTAATCATTACGATTCAGCGCCTCTGTATACATCGTACTCGCGACGTTCTCCGGTCTATGGCCAATGGTCGACTGTTGATGGTGACCTTTATGGTAAACGTAAATACGGCAACGTCAGAGTGGGCAATAACGCATTCAAATCAAAGCCCGCCGTAGTAAAAACGATGTCTCGTGGCGGTTTTGGTTCTACTGTTTCGGCTAAATCCAGCTGGGGCGGCAGTTCCTCTAAGAGTGGATGGGGCGGTTAAACATGCTTCGTTGCAGAACGAGTGAACGTTTACATTGGCGAAAACGTGCCGATGAGTTTGGTTTCAAATTCCATACCTTGTATGACGAACCTTACTGGGATGAATCAGTCTATTACCAGTTCACACTACAACAGATAGAGAAACATATTGAGTCTCCCACCGAGGAGCTACATCAAATGTGTTTAGCGGTTGTCGATAAAGTAGTGCGAGACGAACAGCTGATGCGAAAGTTCTGTATCCCTGAGCATCACTGGGACTGGATCGCCCGCTCTTGGAAGTCAGGTGAAAAGAGTTTGTACTCGCGCCTCGACCTGGCTTATGGGGGTCAGGGGCCGGCAAAACTTTATGAAAACAATGCCGATACACCTACCAGTCTCTATGAAACTGGATTTTGGCAGTGGTTATGGCTGGAAGACAAAGTTAATTCTGGCGACCTAATGCGTAATGCTGACCAGTTTAATTCGTTGCAGGAAAAGCTGGTTAATCGTTTTTTAGACATGCGTCATGGCCATGAGGGCCAAGTGTTGCACCTGGCCTGCTGTAAAGATACGGAAGAGGACCGCGGCACCGTACAATACCTCGAAGATTGCGCCAATGAAGCTGGCATCCCGACCAAGTTTGTTTATGTTGAAGACATCGGGCAGGGCGAAGGCGATGTCTACACCGATCTCGATGATCAGGTCATCACTTGGATGTTCAAACTCTATCCCTGGGAATTCATGCTGAGGGAAGAGTACAGCCCGATGCTGGAAAAAGCGGAGGTTAGCTGGGTTGAACCACCCTGGAAGGCCATTTTATCTAATAAGGCACTCATGCCCCTGCTCTGGAAAATGTTCCCTAACCACCCAAATTTGCTGGCATCCTATTTCGAAGAGGATCTGCCGGGGAGCAATCTAAAAAATTACGTAAAGAAACCAATCTTTGCCCGAGAAGGCGCAAACGTCAGTATTCATATTGATGGGGTTGAAACAGAGGCGTCACCCGGCCCTTATGGTGACGAGGGGTTCATTTTCCAGGAATATTACCCCCTGCCCTCTTTCGGCGACGCTTACACGCTGATTGGGTCATGGCTGGTTGATGATAAGGCTGCGGGCATCTCCGTGAGAGAAGATAAGTGCAAAATCACTCAAGATCTTTCCCGTTATGTCCCGCATATTATCGCGGGTTAATCGCGCCACCAGGTCTGTAAAAGAGTAAACGCCGAGCTGATTATGGACCTTAAACGTACGCATATTTCATTCAAATCACAGCTTCGAATTGTCATTATTGTTTGCAGCATATTGACTGCCATTGAAATTTTAAACGTTTTATCCGGTAGAAGTTTCAATGCTATAGGCATAATCCCCCGGAATTTTGAATCCGGTTTACGGGGTATACTGCTGGCGCCTTTTATACACGCCAATATTGGCCACTTTCTTGCGAACATCATCCCTTTTTCTATCTTCTCATTTCTGGTGTTACAGCACGGTTTAGTCCGCTATATGCTGGTTACCGGGGTTTGCATCACCCTGTCCGGGTTGTTAGTTTGGGGCATGGGTAGGTCTGCTATTCACATTGGCAGCAGCGGACTGATATATGGCTACTTTGGCTTTCTATTGCTAGCAGGGCTCTTTAGCCGAGAGCTAAAACTGATCGCCATCTCTGCATTTGTTGGAATTTCCTACGGCGGGCTGATTTTCGGGATTCTGCCTGTCATGCCGTTCGTTTCCTGGGAAAGCCATCTATTTGGGCTACTCGCCGGTTTTTTATGCGCCTATTTGTGGGCATACGAAAAGAAGAGTGACGATATAAACTTGCGCTAAAACTACATAAAAAAAAACGCTCCGCGGCGAACCGGGGAGCGTTTTTTTATCTGGCTAAATACAGACCTTATAGACCGTATTTGTCCGCCATATCTTCCAGTGAGATCGGTACGATCTTATCCGCATGACCTGCAGTACCGAAAGCTTCGTAGCGGGCGGTTACGATATCGTTCATCGCATCCATAGTCACTTTGAGGAATTTACGTGGATCAAACTCAGACGGGTTCTGCGCCAGGAAGCGACGAACCGCACCGGTAGACGCCAGACGCAGGTCAGTATCAATATTAACCTTACGTACGCCGTGCTTAATGCCTTCTACAATCTGCTCAACTGGCACACCGTAGGTCTCAGGGATCTCACCACCAAACTCGTTAATGATCGCCAGCCATTCCTGTGGAACAGACGATGAACCGTGCATAACCAGATGCGTGTTAGGGATACTTGCATGGATCGCTTTAATACGGTCGATCGCCAGAATGTCATCGGTAGGTGGACGGGTAAACTTGTAAGCACCGTGTGAAGTACCGCAAGCGATCGCCAACGCATCAACACCGGTTTGCTTCACAAAGTCAGCCGCTTCTACAGGATCGGTCAGCATCTGCTCTTGAGACAGCGTACCTGCTGCACCAACACCATCTTCTTCACCCGCCTGACCGGTTTCCAAAGAACCCAGACAGCCCAGCTCACCTTCAACAGAAACACCGCAGGCATGCGCCATCTCAACCGTACGACGGGTAACATCGACGTTATACTCGTAGTCAGAAGGCGTCTTGCCGTCGGCCATCAGAGAGCCATCCATCATCACGGATGAGAAGCCCATCGCGATAGACCGCTGACAGATCGAAGGGGACGTTCCGTGATCCTGATGCATACACACAGGGATATGCGGAAATTCAGCAATCGCTGCCAGAATCATATGGCGCAGGAAATTAGAACCCGCATACTTACGAGCACCCGCAGAAGCCTGAACAATAACCGGTGAGTTGGTTTTGTTCGCCGCTTCCATGATGGCGCGCATCTGTTCCAGGTTGTTCACGTTAAACGCTGGGATACCGTAGTCATGCTCTGCCGCATGATCCAGCAGCTGACGCATACTGATAAGAGCCATATCTTCACCTTTTTAAAATTAAGCCTGTTCGCGGCTATAAATTCTATCTTAAGCAGCCCGATAGATCAGCTGCTCGTTAGTATACTTTAGATATTAAAGCTGTATGAGCATTGAAAGTCAGCGTTTACACAGCCACTTTAAACACTACAGCTAAGATTAAAGCGTCATGAGCGCAGAAAGGGCGCGGCAAAAGCTGACGAGAAAGCGGAATTTACATCTGTAAATGAGCATTTCGAGTCAGCTTTTAACAAAGCAATTTCAAGCGCAATAGCTTTAATTATGCGCGGGATTCAAGCATCGCTACCGCCGGAAGCACCTTGCCTTCAACAAACTCAAGAAAAGCACCGCCACCGGTAGAGATATAAGATACCTGATCAGCGATATCATACTTATCCACAGCCGCCAGAGTGTCACCACCCCCCGCGATAGAGAATCCTTTGTTTTCAGCAATCGCCAAAGACAAGGTTTTAGTGCCTTCACCGAACTGATCAAACTCGAATACGCCGACCGGGCCGTTCCAAATAATTGTACCCGCTTCTTTCAGAAGCTCTGCCAGGTTCGCAGCAGTCTGAGGACCGATATCCAGAATCATGTCATCTTCAGCAACATCATCCACCAGCTTTATCGTCGCGGTGGCGGTTTCAGCAAACTCGGTGGCGACAACCACATCAACTGGCAGGGGAATATTAACCTTTGCCATCAACGCTTGCGCGGTTGGAATCAGGTCGTGCTCACACAGAGACTTACCTACCGGCTTACCGGCAGCCGCCAGAAAAGTGTTAGCGATACCACCACCGACGATCAGCTGATCGACTTTATCAGACAGGGATTCCAGCACCGTCAGTTTGGTCGATACCTTTGAACCACCCACAATGGCCGCCATAGGTGCCACAGGGTTTTTAAGTGCTTTTGCCAGGGCGTCCAACTCGCCTGCCAGCAATGGACCAGCACAGGCAACAGTAGCAAATTTAGCCACACCATGAGTTGATGCCTGAGCACGGTGTGCGGTGCCGAAAGCATCCATTACGTAGATATCACAGAGCGCGGCCATTTTCTGCGACAGCGCCTCATCATCTTTCTTTTCGCCGTTATTGAAACGAACATTTTCAAGCAGAACAACATCCCCTTCAGCCACCTCAAAACC